>JBCCIX010000126.1:0-10321 GCA_039028075.1 Bacteroidota bacterium
GGCCACCAAAGAGGATTATCACCCTCCTTTGAAACTGTAAAAAGTGTGTATTTAGCAATACTGTCATTTTTTTCTCGCAGATTATACCGAATCTCAGGCATTCCAGCAGATTTTACCCATTGCTTATTCCAATCGTCAAGATTGTAATCCGTATGCCTGCTCATTATAGATACTAAGTCATCCCAAGTCGCATTGTTAAAACTAAACTGGCGCACATACTCCCGAATTCCTTCCCTAAACGCCTCTTCACCCATATTTTCTTCTAACATTCTCATCACCACGGGTGATTTTTGATAAATGATATTTCCGTATAGTGATCCGGCATCTTTCAGATTTTCCAAAGGCTGTTGAATAGGATGTGATCCCTGAGTCCGATCCACTTCATAGGCACCGGGATAATAAGACAACAGAAACTGCAAATCATGATTTATCTCCGGGAATCCCGGTTGCGTTATTTTAGCCGCCATAAAATTGGCAAAGACCTCTTTTAACCATACGTCGTTAAACCAATCCATAGTTACTAGATCACCAAACCACATGTGTGCTGTTTCATGAGCAATAAGTAGGGCGCGACTTTTCTCTAAATCAAGACTGTGAGAATCGTCTAGGAACAAACTTGAGGCTTTATAAAAAATAGCACCGGGATGCTCCATTCCACCAAACTGAAAAGATGGGAGCAACACGAAACCGAATTTGCTGAAGGGGTAATCTACCCCTGTATATTCCTCAAGCCAGATTAAACTTCTATGGTGCCAATCGAATATTGAGTTTGCATTTTTCTTAACTTTCGATACGTTTGGTTCACGGTGAAACATAGTGTATTCACGACCTTCGATGGCTTTGCTAACGGTATTGAATTTACCGGCAGCAAAAGCAAAAAGATAGCTGCTGATCGGAGGGGTTTCAGCAAATGTAAATTGCCTTCTCCCCTCCAACTCGATGGTATCAACCGATGCTTCATTCGATAAGGCGGTCCAGCCTTCAGGGATAACTAAGATAAGCCTGTATTTGCCCTTAATATTAGGTTGATCAATGACAGGAAAGCAAGAAGAAGCGTTGGCAGGAACAAACAAGCTGTACAGGAATTCGTCTTTTCGATTGAGAGATGCATCACCTGCCTTAAACGCAATATCAAAAGTAGACTCACGCGTAAGGTACTGTTTCGGGATAATCAAATGACCATTAGAAGTTTCAAAAACTACTTTGGTACCCTCGGAAGTTACCTCAGAAACCAAAGAATCAGCGCCTTCAAAATCCAGGATTAAATCCTTTGACGTATGATTTAGGGTCAGATGTACTGATAAGGTACCTGTTATATCTATTTGCTTAGCCTCAGGAACTTCTAGCTTTAGGTGATAACTAATATCAGAAATTTGATCTTTCCTCAGCTTGGCTAGCTCTTTGGAAATACCAAAATCCGGAAACTCACTGGAGGTGTCACACGAAAAAAGAGCCAAAAAAATTAAACCTGTACCAAGAACATGTTTTAGAAACATCATTCTCTAAACATAAAAAAGTTTGCTTCAAATTACTTGCTTATTGTCAAAAGTATATTTGCCGGATCTATGCATAAGTGATCATAATTCAAGGTTAACGATGCAAACACAAGGCTACCGAATGATCACTTTTTGACCATAGAATCAGCTCAAATAATAAATCCAAGTTAACTCTTCGAGTTCTACCTCTTCGAAAGTGGAATTAAGGAGAGGACGGGTCCGCTAAATCGTTCATTAAATATAAATCACTCTGTTTTTTGATTGAGTAGATTTCAAATTATCACGATTAGTTCTTAATGCGTTACGATTTCTCTCTCCACCAATACTGGCGGATGCGGAATGAACTTAAGAATTTAAGTTCGCTCATTTTCGATTTATGCTATGATTTTTACCATAAGTTGAAGGTAACCAGGTGCTGATTGCCTTCAAATACGTATTCGGGTTGGGTGGCTTTTAAAATTGCATTTTTACAATTATACTGACCTTAACTAATCAGAGAAGCCTTTGAAAACCACCTACTTCCTTCCACCTAAGGCCAACTGGGGTATATTCTGATCACGTTCAAAAGTGAATTTTCCGGAAACAGGCTTTCGCCCGTATAACTCATCTAACTCTTCGGTGCTGGGATAGGGCGCTCGCATGGTCATACTGTGTGCCACTTTCATTTTATCCCAAACCTCAAAATTAGGTTGATTTTCTTCACTGTACCGGGGATCAGCTACCATGGGAAGCCGCTCCATTTTGCTAATTTCGATACTCGGGAAGTCATACTCAACTACCACTTTGCCCAGCAGTAGATAACATCCCAGTCCTCTGAATGGATATCTTTTCAGCGTTAGTGGGAAATGGGTCGTATCAAAATAACCTCCTTCCACATCGATCCAGGTCCCGAAATTCATTTTGGTCTTACCGTCCCTGTTCTTGATAGGCACATCTTTAATGGAGACCAAATAGCCCAACATCCTAACCTCCCTATTTACATGATGCAACAAATTCTTCACCAGGACGTCTCCCCTAAATTTTGTTTTTAACAAGTTAAAGGGCGAAATAGAAACGGGATATCCTAATCCTTCCAACTCATCAAAAGCATCGGTGATCGGATCACTTTCGATCTCGGGAAATTCGAAACTTTTGGTGGACAGGCTAAAAAGCTGACCACCCCTAGGTGTTGATTTTGGCTGGTGATTAAAATACTTTTTGCTTTCGATGATCAAATGTCCTTTAGCCTGATGGAATCCCCGGCAAGCTCCTACGTAAATCAGGTAGGTAGTCTCGTCATAAGTGATCCCTGTCCGCTCGATAAAAGAAGTTAGATTTTCGTAAGCACCGTTTTTTTCTCGCTCGTTAGGAATGGTCTCGATCATCTTCTTGGTCAGATGAATCACCTGGTTCAAGCCCAGGTAGATCGTGCCTTCCTTCAAAGAGGTTAAGGCTTGGCTGTGATTAATATCCGGAGGTTCAATGGTTCCTCCGAGCATTCGCGCTTCATTAATATATACTTCAGGTCGGTAAAACCCTCCGTTATTATTGATCACCCCCGTAATGAATTCCAAAGGATAGTACGCTTTTAAGAAGAGGCTTTGATAACTCTCCACCGCATAAGAGGCGCTATGGCTTTTGCAAAAGCTGTATCCGGCAAAAGAAGCGATCTGACGATATACTTCATTGGTCAGGTCATCAGAATAACCTAGTTTCTTACAATTTTCGAAATAGAGGTTCTTGATTCGCTCGATCTCTTTTTTAGAGCGTGACTTCCCTGACATTCCCCTCCGCAGTACGTCCGCTTCATCTAATCCCATTTTGGCAAAGTGGTGAGCGATTTTGATCACATCCTCCTGGTATACCATTACACCATACGTATCGCTGAGTTGTTCCTCGAATACTTTGTGGAAGTACTTGATTCGGGAAGGATCTCTGTGCCGTTCTACGTATTCTCTCATCATACCGGATTGCGCCACCCCGGGCCTGATGATAGAACTGGCGGCCACCAAGGTTTCATAGGTACGGCATTTTAACCTTCGTAGTAATCCCCGCATGGCAGGACTTTCAATGTAAAAACAGCCCAATGTCCTACCTTTTGCTAGCATCTCATTGCATTTTGGATCTGTTTTAAAGCGATCAGTGTCGTGAATATCCAGTTTTATCCCCTGATTTTCTTCCACCAGCCGCACGGCATCTTTGATACTACCCAATCCCCGTTGACTCAAAATATCCAGCTTTTCTAAGCAAATAGCTTCGGCAATATACATATCAATCTGGCAAGTGGGAACACCTTTTTGGTACACATTCATGGCCGAATAAGTGGCGATGGGTTTCTCACTGATGAAGATACCACAGGCATGCATGGAGTACTGGTTTGGAAAGCCGTCGAGCATGGAACCAAACTGGTATATCTTTTGGGTGATGTCGTGCGATTCCTGTTGCTTAAAAGGTGTTCGAGATAGACGATCCAGTTCTTCTTTTGGGAGTCCGTAGACCTTCCCCAACTCTCTCACCACTGATCTGAATTTGAAATCGGTGATGGTGCCGCAAAAGCCAGTATAATCCCGTCCAAAACGCTTGAAGATGTACGCAATGATATCGTCACGGTCTTGCCAACTCCAATCGATATCAAAGTCGGGAGGGTTAGAACGTTTGGTATTGAGAAACCGTGAAAAATAGAGGTTTAACTCAATGGGATCAACTTCGGTGATCTTCAGACAATACGCCACAATGGAATTAGCTCCTGACCCACGACCTACGTGAAAATAGCCGTGGTTTAAGCTATGCCTTACAATGTCCCAGGTAGTCAAAAAGTAACACCCGAACTGTAACTTATGGATCACTTCCAGCTCTTCGTGCAAACGGGCAAGTGCTACATGATCATCGAGTCGGTACCGATTTTTAAAGCCTTCCAAGGCCAGGGATTCTAAGAGGACCTTATCCTCGTAGAGGCTGTTGGTAAACGTACGCTTGTTTTTCGGCGCTTTGAAATCGAACTCAAATTCACACTGATCGGCAAGACCATTGGTGTTTTTGATGATCTCAGGGTGATCGGAAAAATAGCCTTCTATCTGATCTTTAGGCCGCATTATTTCGAAAGCTTGAGCGGATTGCCCTGGTTTTAAGTAACTCAGTAATAGGTTATGATCAATGCAACGAAGCAGCCGGTGCAATTCATATTCTAGGGTATTCCTGTGCGTCACGGCATGAAGACAGACCAGCTTATCGAATCGTTTTAACAGCGGATTTTTGTACTTTTTCAATTCCGAAGGCTTAATGCCAATGTATTCATGCGATTGTAGGATCTCAGGAATATTGCTCGTTGGATAGATCACAAAAACATGTTGGAAAAAAGGGGATTGATGCGGAAGAGGCATTTCCCCGAGATTTGTTTTGGTTAGTAACTCATTGATTTCCTTTAAACCATCAAGATTGCAGGCTAAGCCAACATATAACAGTTCGTCTCCCTTACGAAACTCACAACCGACGATAGGTTTGATCTTTTGTTCGAGACAAGCTTTTACAAAATCAAAAACTCCGGTAGTGCAATTAATGTCGGTGAGTGCCAGGTAATCAACTGAGCATTTCTGCGCTTCGGCTATCAAATCTTCTACGGATATGGTGCCAAAGCGGAGCGAGTAGTAAGAATGACAGTTTAAATACATCTAATTCAAATAAGTCGTAGAGATCGATCAATAGCGTTCGTAAGCGGAAAGGCCCGTGGCCCTTCGAATGAGCGTGGGGTCATCAAAGCGCCTTTTCATACGATCCATGGCCTGATAGAGATGGATCATTTTCACATTGTCATGGAACAGGTCGATCTGATGGTTTCCGCGCACTAAACCCGAAAGCTTAACCCCCACTAAACGCAAGAGCATTCTTCGTTGATAGAGTTTGTCAAAAAGCTCATGTGCACATTGGATCAAGACCTCATCATTGGATGTAAAGCCGATCTTTTTCTGAGCAGTTTCCGTATCCCGGTTAGCGTACCGGATTCGTACCTTCACCACTGAACACATCAGGCTTTTATCCCGCAACTGGAAAGCTACTTTTTCGACCATAGCCAACAACAGCGCTTTTAATTCTTTAATGTCCTGGGTATCCTTATCAAAGGTTTTTTCAGTAGAAATAGACTGGCTTATGCAGTAAGGAATCACCGGAGATTGATCGATTCCGTTAGCTTTTTTCCAGAGGCTTACTCCATTTTTACCCAACAACTCCTGCATGGATTCAGAGGGAATCTGACGCAAGGTGTGTATGATCTTGATGCTGATCCTTCGAAGCAACTTGTAGGTCACCTCACCGAGGGATGGTAAATTTTTAATCGACTGTGGGTCCAAAAAAGGCTGTACCTCCCGGCGTTCAATGAACAAGCTTCCCTTGGGTTTGGAATAATTGGTACACATCTTGGCGACCGTTTTATTCACGCTGAGACCGAAAGACATGGTAAGACCCGTTTCCTGATACACTTTATGAACCAGCTCTTTGGTAAACTGATGGCTTCCGAAAAACTTATCCATTCCAGTCATATCCAGGTAAAATTCATCGATGGAAGCCCTTTCATGAAGAGGTACAGACTCGGCGATGATCTCATTGACAATATTTGAATATTGAGTAAACAGATCAAAATCTCCTTTCAATACGATAGCGTCAGGACATCTCTGCAAGGCCAAGCGAGTGGGCATAGCGGCCTGCACCCCGTACTTTCGAGCCTCATAAGAAGCGGAGGTAACAACTCCTCGATTGCTCGTACCTCCAATGACCAATGGCTTTCCTACTAATTCCGGCATTTTAAGTAGTGTGCAACTGACGTAAAATGCATCTAAATCCATGTGTACGACCTGACGCTCCATTCCACTGCAATATTATTAATTATTAGTAATTACTAAAATAATTAGTAAAAAAGTTTAGCAATAACGTGCAGGAGTAGTTTTTCAAATCTTAGTCAAATGACAGTAGATTGATGAGCCACGTGTAAGTAATATATGATTAACTTGATCTTGAATACAATCAAAAGGATGCATTTCAAATTCACCGTGATTACATTTAGATCCTTAAGTCATATTGGCAACGAAGTGGAGATATCTTAACCCTCCAGTAAGTAACCTCACTTTGTCGAATTCTTAAAGTCTCATATTTACAACAACTCTCTCACCCCATCCTTAAAGATTTTTTCTGCACTAAGGCTTCTATTATTTTTCTAAGTCATGCCGTAGGCATTTTTACCATGCAAGAGTGAAACTACCTCTCAGTTACATCAGGATGAGGTGGCCATTCCGTTATTTGATCATTTAAGAAAGTGCAGGAGGGATTTTCCTGATTGATCAATTCTCTTTTTTCTCCCTACTCCAGTCTTTGATCGCCTCTTTCTATAGCTCCTATCGATGTATCATGGACTTTATCATAAATCAGCTGATAACAGTAATATCGCCCGGCAAAGGTTTCCGTTTTCCACGGTTTCGATAATGCTCAATAATTCTATATTCCAAGTCGTTGATCATACCCGTGTACAATACCGTTTTCTTAGGGTTGGTGACGATATAGACATAGAATGATTTCATAAGATGAAGCTAGCCGTTGACTTGCTTGATGGCAAAGATTTCTTTTCCGCCAACTGGCGGCCAACTGACGGATCCGAAATGACTCCGAAATGACTTCCTTTTTAAGTTTAATTCTACAGGACTTTGTTTTATAAGTCTTATCGTGGAGAGATCTTGGCCATAAAGAAAAGATACGTTCCTTTACTTGAGGTAAAGATCTCTGCTCCCGATGGCTATCGGGATACGGAGATGACTTAAACAACACGTATATTACATATTTCAAATTTTAGATATGAATTTAGTTACGTTGTACTAAACTAATTGAAGATGCGACAACCCGAGAGCTATCGGGTGAAATCCACCCAATCAAAATTCGATTGAACCAGATTACATTGACGAAACAACAAAATGGAATTTGCAAGAAGTAAGGAAGTAGAGCAATTAATCGATCGTTACCCCACCCGAGCTAGGGAGAGGCTCCTAGAGTTAAGGAAGCTGATTTTGGACACGGCTAAAGAGATCGACGGACTACATAAACTTCTTGAAACTACCAAGTGGGGTGAGCCTAGCTACGTTACAAAAACCGGAAGTACTGTTCGCATGGATTGGAAGAAAAAAACACCGGATAAGTATTATCTTTTCTTCATTTGCTCTACGGAACTTGTGAATACATTCCGGATCATCTTCGGTGAGGAACTTCAGTTTGAAGGAAATCGGGCGATTGTGTTAAATCTTAACGAGGCCTTACCCACAATGGCACTCAAGCGCTGCATACACCTTGCCCTTAACTACCATAAATTGAAGCATTTACCCATACTGGGTGCTTAGTCAATCCGAATAGCATAATAAGCAACTATAAGACTGTCTTATTCTTGAGCTGTGATGGGAATTTTAGAAAAGTCATACTATTTTCAATTTTATGAGCCTGTTTTTATTTCTTTTCGGAATAGGCTAAATAAGTATCCTATAAACTGACATTTCAGTAAAAAACTAGTTCTAATTATGCACATGAGTAAATTTATTATGGTAAGCCTTCTGAGTAGTATGGTTCTATGGTCATTGAAGGCGCAAACGACGTACACTGATTATCTTTGGCACAATCCTGAGACCTATGCCCAGCATAAAGTAGGTGGTTTCACCTTACACTACAACAGCCCTCCGGATAATCCTCAACCTGAATCTAAAGGAGTAGCCTTTGGGGATTACACGCTAAACTCAAAAGGAAATGTTCAGTGGGCAAGTCTGGCAAAGTTGAATTATGGACAATGGAACGGTAGTAAGGACTCCATTGTTTTTATCCATTCCCAAGATACCTTAACCCAACAGAAATGGTCCACTTATCTCGTATATAGAGACGAAAAGAGTATTGACTTTACCTATCCTGAGATGCCGCAATTTGAGGCCTATTCAGAAGAAGATATGACAAAAAAAGTTGAGATATACGATAAGGGTAAGCGATTGGTTAAAAGCTACACGGATTATAACACTACTTATTACCGCTATAATTCAAAAGGACAATTGCTTTCCAAAGAGGTTGTTAATCCAGAACGAGAGGAAATGGGTATGGGTGGGCGAACGCTAAAGCTGTTCAACTACAACAATGAAGGTTTGCTAGAAAAAGAGACAGAAATAAGGCCAATACCAGGTACGGATAAAACGGATACACTCATTGCACAATATCAGTACGATACTAAAGGAAGGTTGATCCAAAAAATCCCAGCTTCCCCTATTTTCAAAAGTTCGGATACTACCTTCTACGAATATGGGCAAGGCCTCCTTGCCCTGGAAAAAACCCGTCAAAACACACACATAAGACGTGAGCCTGTAACCTACCAATTCGAAACCCATTATATCTATGAGGAAGGCTTACTTAAGGAAAAGAAAAAGACCAGGGATGGTGAATTAGAAACATGGGAACAATACACTTATTACCCTAATGGCCTCGTCCATCAAAAGAAAAATCTTCGATTGGATACGGGTGAACCGGTAGAGATCTTAACGTGGGAATACCGTTTCACTAACAAGTGAACTGAATAATAAATCAAAAAACTTCAATATGAAAACTGCTACACCAATGCGTTATCTCCTTTTTTACTTTTTGGTATCATCAGCCATTTCCAGTTTTAACCATCCTGCTGTCATCGCTCAAGGGAAAGTGGGCATTGAGGAAGGGCATCCCCTTTTTGGAAAAATGGAAGCCTTTTATGTGAAAAAATACTATCAATTAAAATATGCGGAGGGGCCATGGGACACCCCTAATGGACAAGTAACCGTAGGTGGCAGGGCGTACTCTTACGACTATAAGCTGAATAAAGGTGCTGAGGCTCCAGGCAGTGATGGAGTAATTAAGAACTATGAAAATGCAGTCAAGGAACTCGGTGGGGAGCTAATGTCCAGTTCCGATAACAGAGGAAGGGTCTTCCGGTCGTTCAAATTAGACCATAATGGCACGGAAATCTGGGTTTATGTCGGGATTGGGGCTTACAACGTCCAAGGTGAGCACGGGCTGTATATCGTTGAAAAAGCCCCATTAGAACAAGAAATAAAAGCAAATCCATCGTACGTACCTGGATCCGTACCCGAACCTTCATACGCACGGGTAGAAGACTCAGAGGGTGCCGTAGAACACCCTCTTTTCAACAACCGCTTGAATGGTATATTTCTTCGGTCTTCCGCAATTGCCGAATTTGAGAGGCATACGTTTTCGGTTTCAAGAGAGGAGAAGTACGATATTGAAGGGAGGAAACATTCTATGAATTACAGACTTATGCCCGGAGCCCCTTTCCCCGGTGTTCATGGCATTTTGAGAAATTATCAAAACGCTATGGAGCAAATTGGTGGTAAAACATTGGTTTTTTCCGCAGAAAACCTGCGCGGTTCGGCTGTATTCAAACTAATTCAGGGTGAAACGGCCATTTGGGTGGAACTCAGCGTAGATAATGTTAATAAACGCTACAGTCTGGTAGTGGTGGAGAGTCAGGCACTAGAGCAGCTCATCACCGCTAACGCCGACTACCTGGCAGAAAATATTAAAAATACCGGACGTGTGGCTGTCTATGGCATCTTATTCGATACCGGAAAATCAATCATTAAGGCAGGCTCTGAGGAACCTATAGCTCAGATTGCACAACTTCTTGAAGAGAACGAAACTCTTAACTTGTACATCGTTGGCCACACCGATATGCAAGGAGATCTGAGTAACAATTTACAACTCGCTCAAGACCGCGCCAAGGCGGTTGTAGAATGGCTTGTAGAAAAACATAACGTGAAAAAAGAACGCCTTATCCCTCAGGGAGTAGGACC
>JBCCIX010000127.1:0-10128 GCA_039028075.1 Bacteroidota bacterium
ATCTGTTTCTGAAGATACGGAGGCAGGGCAGGGCCTAGCTGGTCATTTTTGGCTGTGGCAGCAAAAGAATCAAATGTATCTTGGCTTAATTGGTCAATATGTTTCGGAAAACTACCTACCGGGTACCGGCTTTTTGAGGTTAGAGGATTACATGCTCTTGAGTCCTGCCATTGACTTGGATTTACGACCTAAGTGGCTTCCATCTTTTATCAGAAGTTATGGCCCAGACGGCAGTGCAGATATCTTCTGGCGATCTTCTGACGGTCGGTTCGATCAAGCGATTGTTAATTTTTCTCCCTTGGACCTCGAGTGGCAAACAGGAGGTGAATTTGAAGTGCGATTTAATCAAGAATGGCAATCGCTGGAAGATGCTTTCGAACCGCTTGGGTTGCAAATCGCCCCGGGTAATTATCAGTTTGGCAACGTTAGGTTTTCGTTGGGCTCTGATTTTTCTAAAAAACTAGCGGGCTGGGTTAGGTACAGCACAGGGTCTTATTACGATGGTAGGCTTAACAGCTGGCAGGGGGATTTTCGTGTCTCCCCGTCACCCTATTTAGAACTTTTGGGCACCTACCGTTATAATGAATTTATGAAGGTCGGGGAACTTGAAGAAAACCTTGATACTCATTTGCTCTCTGTTACATCACGCTTTGCCTTAAATCCAAGAGTTAGGTTGGAAGGCTCTTTTCAGTATAATAGTGCCAATGAAGCACAAATTTGGAATATTCGATTCTCCTGGGAATACTTGCCTTTATCCTTTATTTATATTGTTTTCAACGACAACCAGTCAGAAGGACTTGTCCCTGAAGATCGATTTGAAACTCAAGAGTTAATTGGAAAAATTACCTTAATTCATCAATTCTGAGTATTAAGTGTAATTACCAAGAACTACAGAATTTGCCTTGTAAACGTTTAACAAACTCTAATTTATTATCAGCCCAAAGCGGATAATACCCATAAAATATGGGACGGTACCGGAACCACTTCTAAATCCCAGTTACATGAAGTCCAAGATAATTTTAAACATAACCTGGAGTATTAAAAGATGTATTCTTCCAAGTTGTAGGTACTTCGAAACACAAACTCAATATGCTCTTGAAAAGTACTTCAATTCAAACTTTTCCGATGTACGGAAGTTTACATGTCAATGGAAAGCTTAAAAACGCAACTTAATGTATTTGGAGAGTCGCTCATGATTTGTAGCACTCAACCCCTTACCGGTTTTTACCGGGATGGTTGTTGTAATACAGGCCCGGTGGATACAGGTACTCATACCGTTTGTGCGGTAATGACCTCGGCATTCCTGGAGTTTACCAAAAAACAAGGCAACGATTTGAGCACACCTCTTCCACAGTATCAATTTCCCGGACTGAAGCCTGGGGATAAGTGGTGTTTATGCGTAAATAGGTGGAAAGAAGCACTTGATGCCGGTGTGGCGCCCAAAGTTATGTTGGAGGCGACCCATGAAAAAACGTTAGAGGTAGTGACTATACAACAGCTGATCGACCATGCGGTAGACCGCTCTTCAAGAGTGTAGGTATTCCCGAGTTAGTAAGGAATAAGATCGAAAAACAATAACTCCGAATACTATTACGGCGGAAGGGATTATGAAACAGATTGATTGGATAAAAAGGCATTGAACCGTTTCATGACCATCAGATGGATAACGGCCTGCGTGTAGCGATACAGATACCACGGTAAAGCAGGAACAAATTCGTGGATCGCGGCAACAATATATCGGTTACCCAGGACCGATCGAAATTCAAGCCAGCCATGGTCTCCTCGCTTAGAAAGTATGCCTCCAACGATAAAAAACAGCTTTCGTTCTTGATCACTTCGTTCTTCCATATATTTGATTCGCAGGAGTTTTACCCCGAATAGTTGAAAGCTGGTTTCATCTTTTGTACTCCGCGCTTTGAGAATGTATTTGAAAAGCGTCGGTAACCATTTAGGATAAGCTTCCGCTACCCATGCCACCGGTTTATCGCCAGGATTGGCTAGTCGCTGGACACTTCTGACCGTATTTTTCTCTTCTTTGGCTGAGGTTCTTCTTTCCAACTTCGGAGCGTCCTCGAGCAAGGCCCTGCGGATACTTTCGTCAATATCAATCTCCGGGTGCTCAAAAGTATAGGTTTGATTCGCTTTGACGCGCATATCGTGTCGCAAACTTTCAATGAGCGGGGAAACAAAGGCGATACTGCTATTTGAAAAAAGGGCCACCCATAACTTTGAAAACCCTAAGGTGAAAAAAGGAACCGAAAAAATGAATCGCTTTCGGCGCATGATGCGGGACGTTTTTCTAAGCAATTCCATATACGTGAGAGCATTGGCGCCACCAACTTCAACCGCTTTATGGTACAGCTTTTCATGGCCAAAAGACTCATCGAGAATTTTTAACATAGCAGTGATATCTACGGGTTGTGAAGGGGATTTGCACCATTGGGGGCATGCCATAACAGGTAATCTTTTCACTAATTTTTCAACGATATCGAAAGAGGAACCTCCGGGGCCAATTATAATTCCAGCCCGAATAGCCGTAACAGGTACAGATCGACTGGACAACGTTTGTTCCGTCTCGTACCTGCTTCTGAGATGAGCGGAGTAATCGGAGGTTTTTTCAGGTAGAATTCCACCAATAAACACAATTTGTCGAAGGCCACAACGCTCAGCGGCCCTCCCAAAGTTATCTGCAAGCAAAAGATCCGTATCCTCAAAGCTTCCTTGATTAAGCCTTGTCGAAGGTTGCATGGAATGCACCAGATAAAGTCCGTAATCGGCACCCTTTAAAGCGGCTGTAGTACTTGAAAGGGAATAGAGGTCAACACTCCGCCATTCTACTTCCGGATACGTTTCACTTTTCACTTTACTCCGGCTTAAAGCAATGATCTTATATTTCTTGTGAAATTGATGGATAAACCAACGGCCGATAAATCCTGTAGCTCCCGCAATTACGATTGATTCCATAAGTAATAAAGTGAAATCAGCCATGGATTGTTAATGAAGATGATATTAAATACAGAATACTAGGCTTATGAAAGTTCAACTCTTAACGTAACTCCTACGATAGAGAATCTATAAGGATAAGAATTAAAGGGGATATTAAGTGGTTGCTACCTCATTGGTAAGTCATCATTTCAATTCGTATACCTCTGCTCCAATGTCATAAATATGATTTTGGGCTGGCAAAGCGTATTGCCATCTTCCAAAACTGGCCGTGCGTACGAATTGCTTTTTACCTAATTGTCGAGTCTCCCAGCATACTATGGAGAGATAACCACTTATAGAATCCCACGACACATCCAAAAATTAGAAGCAAATAAAGAAATCTTCAGTAAGGATCAAATTCGTAGGGCTTAGATCAAATTCAACCCATCCTTCCTGCAAGGCAATGTCGATAAGTACGCCCTTGAATAAATCCTCTCCTGGCAATCCATTTTCGGTTTTTTCAACTAACCGCACCCGGAGTTTAGCTTTTTCAACGGTATTGTCACCGATTTTGACTTTGGCCTTTGAGAGGAAAACGGTAGTTCTTTAGATGAGTTTGGTTTTTAACCGCTATCTAGAGTTAAACTATCAGAATCAGAATAACTACTCTTAAATAGCACCTCCGTTCACTTTTATATTTTGCCCCGTCACCCAACTAGCTTCTTCACTCGCCAAGAAGGCAATGACGTTCACAATTTCTTGCACTTTGGCGATCCGTTGCATCCCAGACATACTTGCCACCCGGTCTTTTAGTTCCTGTGGCCGCTTGGCAAACTCTTCCGTTTCGGTAGCTCCCGGGGATACGACATTTGCGGTTATATTCTTATACCCTATTTCTTTGGAAAATACTCGCGTAATTTGTTCAACCGCTCCTTTGGTTCCATCGTACAATCCATAGTTTGGGAAAAATAGGAAGGTAGTGTGCGATGATAGGTTTACAATTCGGCCGCCTTCGTTCATCATAGTTGCGCAAAGTTGCTGTGCGAAAAAGATTGATTTTACATTTACGTTGAACATGGCATCAAACTCCGCTTCCGTAACTTCTGCTATCGGTTTAAGTACTGGCATTACAGCATTGTTGACTAGGATATCTATACCTCCGAAGGTGTTTTTCGCGGCATCAAACATGTCTGTGAGTTGGTTAATTTTACTAACGTCAGCCTGAAAAGGGATAGCCCTTCCTCCGTGCCCTTCAATAGTTTTAATGCTGACTTCAGTAAGGGGCTTTTGATCCTCTGAAAAGTAGTTGATCACCACATTGGCACCGCGAGTGCCAAAATGTTCCGCTGCAGCTTGACCAATGCCCGTTGCTCCACCGGTAACGATGACGGTCTTTTTTTGAAATGATAGGTTCATAATTGCTTTTTTAATGATGGCTTTTAAGCCTAGAATGTGGCTAAATAGTCGATTAAACTATAGGGTTACCGCTTGCCGTAGTCTCAGGTACATCAGTAGTTACATCCCAGTGTTCTACTATTTTATCCTCCTCAACCCTGAAAATATCTACTACCGCCATCCCTAAAGCAGATGGAGACGGTTTGGCCAGGCTGTGTACCACGACCATATTATCTTCGGCAATCACTCGTTTTACTTCCCACGTTCCCTCGGGCATCATATTATTAAATAGGTGGGGCAAAAAACCTAATAGGGCTTCCAGACCATCAACTAGGTGCGGATTATGCTGGATGAATGTGTCGGCTGAGACATACTTATTTATTGCTTCGACGTTTCTCTTTACCCAAACCTCGTCCATATAAGCGGTTACTAATTCTTTTCCGTTGGCCATGTATTTTCGATTTTAAATGAAACAATAGGGCAAAAATACCGACGGACAATAGCTATTTTATAGCCTAAAATATGGACAAAATGGCGAAAATTACGGTTTCTTCCTTTGAAAGGACTTGGGCGTCGTTCCGGTTTCTTTTTTAAAGAATTTTGTGAAATGGGTGGGTTCGGAAAACTGAAGAACATAGCTAATTTCCGTGATATCCATCTCAGAATAGTGAAGTAGGTTTTTTGCTTCTAGCAGTAGCCGCTCAGAGATGTGCCTTTTAGCGGAGATGCCAGTTTCTGACTTTACGATCTCATTGAGATAATTAGAGGAAACATTGAGTTGATCGGCATAAAAGCCCACTTCCCTATTTTCCAGAAATGAGTTGCTGATCAAGCTTTTATATTTCCTTACGGTTAGCGTTTTCTTCGAGAGATATTTCTCTTCCGATGCGTAGGTCGAATACAGATGATTCGATTTTTCAAGAAGTGCAAGAAGCAGGAGTTTAACAATCCTGGGATTACCTCTTTCCCCATAGATGAAATTAAACAACTTCTTAAAGGTTTCTTGCTCAGTCAAATTGAGGTGGAATAAATTTTGGTTAAGAACACTGAAAAAGGGGAAAGCTTGATCTATATATTCAACATGCGGCAGAAGAAATGAGTCCTTGAACAGTATTACACCTCCTTCCACCTCTTTATCGCGAACAAAGCTGAAGATGTGATCCATGCCCTGAAATAAAATAACATCAGTTAGCGAAGCATGTTGGCTTTGGTTGATGCTGATTTGACCGCTTTTCTGGTCTTTAAAAAAAATAATGGTATAAAATCTCCTGCGGTGGGGCGGCATCATTTTTTTTACCTCTGCACTTAACTGGTCGAAGGAGAAGATATCGAAATCTTCGTAGCTAGGTTCCCTGCCTATATTTGAAGCATTTAATAAATCAGATAAGCTTTCATATCGTACCATTATTTCCATTCATACACCTCAGCCCCGATGGCATAAATATGATTTTGTGCCGGCAAAGAGTATTGCCATCTTCCCAAGCTGGCGGTGCGTACAAATTGCTTTTTACCTAATTGACGATTCTCCCAGCATACTATGGAGAGATAACCCCTTATAGAATCCCAGGACACATCCAAAAATTCGAAGCAAATAAAGAAGTCTTCGGTAAGGATCAAATTTATATGGCTCAGATCAACTTCAACCCACCCTTCCTTCAAGGCAATGTCGATAAGTATTCCCTTGAATAAATCTGCTCCCGGCAACCCATTTTCAGATTTTTCAATTACCCTTACCCTGAGTTTAGCTTTTTCAAGGGTATTATCACCGATTTTGACTTTGGCCTTTGAGAGAAAAACCGGATAAGTACCCGCCTCCATCAAATGTGCTATTTGTGCGCCACCCCTGAATTTAGTATAACATGACCCCCAATAGAACATTGGCTTTACACCTAGTTTTTTATAGTTTCTTTTCTGTTTCCCAGAAACAATTTCCACCGTGCGGAGCTCCATTACCGTTTCTTTGAGCTCTATAACAATTGCAGAGCCATTTAACAAAGAAACAATAGGCAGCTTTCGACGTGCGTGAGTAACTGCAGAAAAAGTCAATGAGTCACCGGAAAACCGCCGGGGAATGGCCAAACGAAAGCGGCCGGCATCATTGGATACGGTTCCTACATTCTTCTCCTCTATCCCAATGGAAACGTACGCAACCGGCTGCCCGGTCTTTGCATCTACAACCACTCCCTCAATGATTTGATCTTGCGAGAAACACGATGCGATGCCTGACATGCAAAATAACAAACAAGAAAATAGCTTATTCATCTCTCGGATTATTGAATTGAGCCAACAACATCAAATGTAGAAGAAATAATTACGATGCGGATTTATGTAAACGTTATTGAAGCTCCTCGTAAGGAATTTTAATAGTACCGTGCCGTATTGGTATTATGGGTTCAGTTTGTTTTCTGATTTGTCGGCGCGTTATTTAGATATTTGACCATATCAAGGTTTTCAATACCATCATGCCAGAATTTTCCAAGTGTCTGAAACCCATTTTTTAAATAGTATTGGACAGCCTTTTGGTTTCTTAATTGAACCCCTCCCCATAAGATGATTTTCTCGGCCCCTAGTTCTTTTAAGTGTGATTCCACAGAATTCAATAATAAACCTCCGATGCCTTGGGATTGAAATGCATCGGCCACAGATGGGGCGAGTGAATAGTCTTGCCCACTACTTAAACGGACGGCGTACGCTGCAAAACGATTTACTTCTCCATCCTTCAATCCGTTTTTTATTACGGCATAGGCAATGACTAGATCGTCTTCAATGCCAATAAACGCTTGATACTTCTTATAGTTTCCCTGGCAAATGGAAATGACGGTATCAACATCAAAATCGTGCGGCGCATAGTATCTTTTTGTTGTCGGGGACATTGCATTGAAGTAGCCAACAATTCCATAAGCATCCTGTGGAGTCGCTTTTTTACATTTAATCATGTTTTATCCAGTTCTAAGGTTAATTCTCAAGGCTCACTGTTCAAGTTGTAAATTGCTAACTATATCCTATTTCCTCAGTCAATCGCACGTCACTTTTCACAAAGTGTCCGGAACCAAAGGCAATTTCTTTTCCTTTCTCATTAAACAACGTTGATTCTGCAATGAACAAAGTCTTAGATATAAATCTGACTTCTCCTTTAGCTACAATTTTCCCGGAGCTAACGGGTCTTATGATATTCGAGTTGAAAGATGTGGTGAGAACAAACACATCCTCAACGATGGAGTTAACCGCGAAGAATGCTGCGTCATCCAATAACTTGAAATATACCGAGCCGTGAATGGCCCCCAAAGCATGAAAGTACTTATCCGAGATTATCAGGGATATCGTCGCTTTCTTATTCTCGATTTTGCATTTGGTGGTATCAAAGATTTGAGTATTGATATTCGCATTCAAATACATGTTCTGAAGCTTATCAAAATGTGTTATGTTCATAATCTCAATTAAGGGTAACTACGCGCATCCTATGCCCGGTTCTAAACATGACTGTAGTTTTATAGCACAAAGTAAAGTGGTGCATACATCTAGCCTACTGTCAGGATTTGCCTTTCTTTTTCTTCTTCTTTTTCGGAGGTATCCGGGCAATATGAAACCAAGTGCCTTCATTATTCTTTCCATTAAGAAAAGTGGAAACGTAATTCTTGGTGAGTATTCGAATGGACTTAAAATATTTATTGTAATACATCAGAAAAAAGACGGATCCTAAGGAATTATAATCTAAATCCTCATAAGTTATCGTTATCTCTTTCTTCGGAGCGGCTTGGTACCCCCGGTACTCGTTAAAGTATTCGACGGTATCAATAATGGTAGTTGCAGCGAAATTGAGAGTATAGTGTTGTTCGGCCCCATAAATCATAAAGCCATTAGGCTGGAAGGCAGGGATAAAGTGCACACTGATCGTTGAATCGTTTCGAAAGATGAAATGATTGTACCTGAGCTGATCTTCCGTTCCTAGAAACTCCCTCTTTCTGGATAGTGCCAAATCGTAGGCCTTTGAGTATTGTACTGCAAGTGTTGTATCAAAGGGTTCAAAAGTTCGATTGACCGCAAATGTAATGGAGTCAACCAGGTAGTGGGCTGTCAGGGCGTAGGTTGAATCGTATGCACCATAAAGAGCGTGATAGATCCCTGCCGAATCCAGATAGCAGAACCATTGACCTCCGTAAGTACTGAGCTCATCTTGGGGAAGGGTTTGAACGCTATCAGAACTCACCCATGCTACATGATCATAAGCCAACATCTTTGATGCTAGTTGAGCATTCTCAAAGTGAGTTGTCATAAATAGCCCATCCCTTTCAGGCGGGTCTTCTTGACCATTAACAATGAAAGAGGCTGCTAATAATAAAGTTATAACTATATACTTTAACATTTTAAAGTCCCATATATTTCACTTCGTACACCCCTATTAGGCCTAAAGGGTTTTGAATTAATCCTCTTTATTACTGAGAGCACAAATTCTTGTTCTTTACTATCATATACCTAGTGCGGAAAAAACGTGACCCCTGAAAGACATAGACAAAGCTAGTAGCTCGAGATTTTACAAGCAATAGGGATCTCTTTATAGCTTTTGGGTTGGGAATTCCAAATTTATAGTTCTTTCTTATTCCAGCTTGTGGAAATTTTAGACCTGTGATGATAGTATTGGTTAGTCCGTTTGATTTTCTCCAACCAAGCACTGCGCTACGGTCTGGATTTGCTTTTGCTTCTTTGGTTTGAATCCTGCTTCCAATATCCCAAAGATTTCCATTCGAACAATCAAACTAGAGCCCAAAGTTCTAAATTGTTTTTCGGTTGCTTTCGCTTTGAACAGTATGGTATTGGGAACGTAAAGTGTGACATCCCCTAAGTTATCCGCCGTGGCACCATCTATTACAAGTTCAGTGCCATTCGCGAGTTGAAACTTGAATGAGCCGCGAGAATTCGTGACACTGTCTGTAAGTTCCAGCGTTGTTCCCTTCATTAACATCACGCTAAAATTCGTAGAGTCATTAGGGGTATTAGGGTCAGAATGTCTTTGAATCATGAAAAATTCAAAATTTCTAGTCTCGAATGAGGCACCTCGAGCTTTGACCTCTGCAGACCTTTTAGATGTTCTTTCGACGAGACGACAATCCTGACCGTTCGCAGAAAAGCAAATTATTGCTGTGATCCCTGTTAAATATACTCGGAGATATTTCATTGAGCGCATAGTTCCAACTAAAATACGTGCTTCTTCGGCATACCTTAGTTTCTCACCAAATCTTATAGTAGCTACAACCTGATTTTTAGGGATATACTAGAAAAAACAATAGGCATTCAATCTGGTATGACCCTTAGAAAATTATTCTTCATAAACCTTCTTAGGTTTAGAAACAATATCATCAGGACTTAACGCCTGAATTTCCGTGCAGTCAAGACTAATTTGAGTTTCAACGTATACTACTCCCACATCAGATTTATAAGGCACCATTTGAAGGATGTATATGCGTTAAGTAGTTTAAGGCATAAGTTGTATCAATTAATAGTACTTCGATATGCAAGACAATGTGCTTTTTGCGATCTGGGATTCTTGGATTATAGGGAACCTGGATAAAGACTTTTTACTTTGGGGGTTGGAATTATTTCGGTGTAACTATTCAACTGCTGCGGTATAAGCTAGTTCCTCCCCAAGTTCCAAAAAAAGAGTATCTAACTGATTTGTTCGTTCTTCTCCCTTTCTCGTCGTAGTGGATACAATGACTGGTTGAAAAGCGGCCACTTCAATAAGATACGTTTCATCTGGGTTTTGATTAGTCCATGAAATTACCGTGCCACAACCTCCTTGAAAATCAATAC
>JBCCIX010000128.1:0-10112 GCA_039028075.1 Bacteroidota bacterium
GAATGGACGCAATTCATGCGCTAGGGCCTCGCCCAAACTTTGCACATACGCTTTCGTAGCCGCATAGTGTGCAGCGTAAGGAACACCTTGAAAGGCCACCATTGAGCTCAGTAGTATAATACCTCCTTTGCCTTGAGATGCAAAGGTATTCGCAAAATGATGCGTGAGTATCAAAAGTGCCCTGCAATTGACCTCCAACATATTCAACTCTTCGTTCAGTGGTGATTTGATGAATTCCCCTGATGTTCCAAAACCTGCCGAGGCTATATAAAGTCCGATATCCAACCCTTCTACCTCACTTAAGAGGTGGTCAATGTCTTTTGAACGTGATAGATCAGCATATACAGTTTTAGTGTGCACACCGTAATTAGCCTCCAAAAATGAGGCCACCGACTCAAGTGTAGTCTTTGAGGATGAGTTTTTTCTGCCTACGATGACCAGATTCAAACCGGACTCGGCAACCCGCTCAGCTAATGCCTTACCAAGACCGGAGGAAGCACCCGTGACTAAGGCTCAGGAACCGTACGCATTCAATTTTTTCGCTAGTTTTTTCGAAATGGACATGGCTTTAATTTTTATAATTTGTAATACGCTCTCTTACCTTAATGATATCTTTTATTATTTCCAGGTGATGCCCGGTATGAATAGCTATGAAACGCTTACTCGCTTTAAGGTTAAGCACCCCAAATACAGGATGTCTAAAATGTGACTGCTGGTCTACTGAATCTAAAAATCGCAAGTTCTGCTTTGCATCTTCCCATTGTGTTAAGAGGTCATTCATTTTTATCGTGTCTGGAGGAAGTACAACTTCCGGTGCCCGGCCTTTACCTCGTCTCATTTTTCCCGTGGCAAATACCAGCGTTCTCAGTGGATTAGGCGTGTAACGGTAATCTTTCGCGTTCGAACTACGCAAACTGTCCGTAATCCTATTGATCACCTTGAGACTATGATCAATATGCCAGGCGACGGATACCTTTGAAACTGAACCTTCCCGGTAATCGCAGTAGGGAAGCTTACTTTCTAAATCGGTCATTTCCAAAGCCAGAAAATTGGGATCCATATCCTTTTGCATGAGTAAATAGTCGGTTGTTAGTAGCACGGCCGAAAAAGCGATAAGTACCGTAACCATGGCCTTTTTTATCATTCTTCTAAAATTCACATCACTAGTTACCATTCCTGGCCTCTGTTAACACGGCCGAGGGATGAAGAATTTAAAATTGAAATCTGTAGAGAAGGTCAGGGAAGAAACCTATTTGCTCTACACTATTTACCTCTTGAGTCACTTCATTATATCTCCTTGTAAATTCATTTGAACGGTTCGTTATGTTTTGCAAATCCAAAAAGAATTGATGATATCGCTTTTTATTCTTGACATTCAGTCGAATGCCAAATTTTACATCCCATCGGAGGTAGGGCTTCAAACGTTCACTAAAGGCGATACGTTCAAAAAGCACCTGGTCGTTATTATTTCTTATAGATGCTTCCACATTAACAGGAGTGAATGGTCTTCCCCGCGAGGTGGAGAACTTGGTATCAAAAGTCAAGATGTTCTTTTTATCCTTTCCAATTTTCCACTCTTTACCCACCAGTGCATTTATAACAAAGTTATTGTTGAACGCTGTATTTCTCTCTATACCGTCACCACCTTCATAGCGCGATTCAAATAGTGAGGTTGTGAGCAAGCCATAGTAGTTATCACTAAAGAACTTTTCCAGAGTCAGCTCTACACCGTAATTAAATCCGGTGCCATCATCTACCAAGGAAACACGTTCATCAAAAACAAAATCGGCTCCTTCGTTGATGACGGAATAAGAACTCGTATCCGACCGTTCAATTGGCACATTAAAAATATCCTGATAATAGATTTCCGCTTTTACCCTCCATTGATCTCCCGGTTTAAAATCATAAGCCATAACATAATGGTGACTTTTTATAAAATCAAGAGTTCTATTGGTTTCACGAAAAACTCCGGGAGAGGTCTCTTCCCGAAGAAAGAGGATAGGAAACGGTACATTTTGTGAATGAAGTCCGAAAGCAAAACTTAGCGTTTGATTGGGCTTAAACTGCCAGCTTACACCTGCCCTGGGCTCAATAGACGTTTTATCGTTAACCGTGAGCGTCTGAGCGTGAAGTCCTGCCGTAAGGCTTAATTCATCTGTAAACTTGTATTCCGATTGAAGATACGGTTGAAGTAACCAAAAATACTCGTCCGTATCCCTTACTTGAAAAAAGAAATCCGGGATGCCATCGCCGTCGTCATCAGGAATTTGTGCCAGCGGCCGGTCGTCTCGGTCGCGAACATCTGACTTAAGGTAGAATTGTTCTGCCAATATACCGGCTCTGAGGTTAAATCGGGCGTTGAACTTTGTATTCAGTTGAGTCGATAGAGTATACCTGCTGGTATTTTCCCTGGCCTCTACTGCCCTGTACTTCGATCTTTCGGCGGACAGGCTAAAAAAATTGTCTTGATCGAAGTCATATTTGTTGATGGTAAACCCCATGGCATTCTTAAGAAACGTATTTTTTCCAAAGCGCAATACCTGGCTCATGCCTATGAGGCCAATTCCACCATTATAAAACGCATCTTCATTGGGATTTGCAAATAAGTCAGTCTCGTCGACTTCATCACCTATAAAATCTATTTTGCTGAGCCCTCCGATCCCAAAAAAGGAAAGTCTGCCCAAAGGGGTTTTCTTGAAATTTAATTTGAAGGCCAAATCCTGGTAAATGGGGCTGGCTGAGGTTCCCGGAGTAGCAAAACGGGCAATACCGTACCGGTAAGACACTAAAAAAGATGAGTTCTTGGCTTGTGAAAGCGGACCTTCGGCCAGTAGCTCAACTCCTGTAAATGCACCTACCTGCGTGGTAAATTCGTGGGTATCACTATTTCCGTTCCGAAAGTTGATGTCGAAAGCAGCGCCTACGGCATTCCCGTATTCTGCAGGAAAAGCCCCGGTAAGAAAGTCGGACGTACTTAAAAGATTGGTGTTTAATGCACTCACCGGCCCACCGGTAGTACCTAAAGTTGCAAAATGATTGACATTGGCCATCGGAATGCCTTCCACCCTCCACAGCAAGGCCGTAGGAGAATTTCCCCTCACCACAATATCATTTCTTGAGTCGTCCGGTGTACTTACCCCCGCAAAATTTGAGGTAAGGCGGGCCACATCATTACGCCCTCCTGAGTAGCGAAGAACCTCTTCCGTACTGAAAGTACGGGCGCTGACTTTTGCCAGTTCGTTTAGTGGAAGGTCTTTATCAGCATCTGCCGTGACCAGTACCTCCTCCATTTTTTGTACGGACTCCTCGAGCTTTACGTCCACTATTACTTCTTTTCCGGATGTGACCAGCACATTAGGAATGGTTATGGATTTATAACCTACATATTGGATCAGCAGTGCCTGTCGTCCTACGGGCACATTCTCTATGCGATATACACCGTCTAAATCAGTTACCCCTCCAAGCACTGGATCTGAGCCAGCTATACTTACAGTAGCGCCGATTAATGGATATTCCGCCTCGTTGTCCAGAATAGTACCTTTCACCACCTGGGTTTGCGCCTTCAAATACAAAGGAGTAAACCCGAGCAAAAGAGTAAGCAACAATCGATTTGATTTTTTCATAAGCTTCACATTTAGCCCACTTCAGACGTGTGCGAAGCCAAGCTAGTAATAATGCCATAGCTAAGACGTTGATTTGGTGAGTCCGGAACTTATCTGGTGAAAATGGGAATCATTTGTTGAATTCTGGACGTTCTGGTGAGAATGGGACGTCTATCCCAGAAGCTTTTGCCGATCGAAATTCCTGGAAATAGGAATGGGTGTATCGTAACCCTCCAAGTAAACGTAGAGAGAACGTGCATTTCCTTTCACTTCACTCACTTTCCTTACGTTGATCAAATAACTGTTATGACATCGTACTAAAAATGGATAATCATTCACCTGATTTTCAACGTTCTTAAGACCTACCCTGACCAGTTGTTTTTCAACTTTACCACCCGCAGAGAAATAAAACGTTGCATAATTATTATCGGATTTAGCAAAAATGAATTGGCTTACCGTCAACGTCAGAGGTTTTGATTTTATGGTCTCGGGAACAATAGTAAATTCACTATCGGCAGGATTTGAGTTGGGTTTGATAATTTTCGAGAGTTTTGAAGCCTCGGTTGCATTCTTACTATTCAAGTAAAGTTCAACTAAAAAAATTAAGATGATCAAAGGAAATATACCGATGGAAACTGTGATCCCCACGAACTCAAGAGGTGTATGCTGTGGGGCAATATTGGCACCTACGGTCGAATTATAGGCGTAGTTCAGCAGTGAAATGATGAGAAAGGTAATTAAAAGGAATAGCACCTCTTTTCTGATCTGCCAGTCATCCTGGGCGAAAAAATTAGGGAAAATACGCGGTAAAACGAGGTAAGTAAACGTCAGAACCAGCGATACACAAAGACCAAACCCTGCTAAAAACAAATATTGGTTTTCTTTGATTTCAGATGCCCCGTAAGGCTGATAAATGAATAAAAATATGGATACGAAGACCCCGATACCGATCACGAGAATAAGTTGCCACTTCAGGGATTCTATCCTGGGATAAGGTTTATTCAGCCAGTGTACAACCAGCGATCTCATGTCTAAGACCACTCCGTGTGAAAAATACCTTCTCGGTCCAGTCGCTCGTAAGTATGTGACCCAAAGTGATCTCTTTGAGCTTGGATCAAATTTAAGGGCAACCTGCCACTGGTAATAGCGTCAAAATAAGTAAGACTGTTTGATAATCCGGGCAACGGAATTCCATTGGTTGCACCGTAGGCTACCACCTCACGTGTAGAATTAACCGTATCCTTCAATTTTTCGACGAATGCGGGGGCCATCACAATATTCTTCAGCGTATTATCTTCGCTAAACGTTTTTGATATATCGTCGAGCAAAGCAGCACGGATAATACAACCGGCCCGCCATATTTTGGCTACCTCCGACATATTCAATGCGTATCCATATTCCTCAGAAGCCTCAACCAGCTGCTGTAACCCCTGAGCGTACGTGATAATAAAACTAAAGTAGAGGGCTTGCTCGGCTTTCTCTGTAAAGGAATCCTTATCCACCTCTGTAGCATTAGGTTTGTGATAAAGTTTTTCGGCCTCCATCCGCATATCCTTAAACGCTGAGATCTCTCGCATGCTAACCGCGATATCTATCGAAGGTACAGGAATACCTAAATCCATAGCATTTTGAGAAGTCCATTTACCCGTGCCTTTCTGCTTGGCCTTATCCAGGATCATATCTACCAACTGACCATCGGTGAGGTCATCTTCCTGACTGAAGATCTCCGATGTAATCTGCACCAAAAACGATTGTAAACGACCCTTATTCCATGCTCCAAAAGTGGCACTCAACTCGTCATTGCTCAGACCTCCGGCCTTTTTTAAGAGATCATAAACTTCCGCAGTGAGTTGCATCAATCCATATTCAATCCCATTATGCACCATCTTCACGTAATTACCCGCAGATTTAGGACCCAGATACGTCACACAAGGGTCACCGTTAAACGTAGCCGCTGCCGCCTCAAAAATGGGTTTTATATGTTGATACGCTTCCCTACTTCCCCCTGGCATAATACTGGGGCCTCTTCGGGCACCTTCCGCTCCCCCTGAAACGCCAGCACCGAAAAAGTTAATCCCTTTCTCTGCTAAGTAGGCTTCTCTCCTATCCGTATCCGTAAAAAAGGAATTACCACCATCAATGATAATGTCGCCTTGAGACAAATGGGGTAACAAGCTTTCAATGGCTGTATCTACGAGTTTACCGGCCGGCACCAACAGCATTATTTTTCTCGGTGACTTAAGAGAAGCAACGAACCCTTCGGTCTCGGTGGTAGCTTGCACTTTTGCCGTATCACCACCGGAAGAAATCAGGGCATCCACCTTCGAATGATCCAAGTCCAGACCGCAGACCGAGAAGCCTTTATCGGCGACATTCAAAATAAAATTGTGTCCCATTACTCCGAGACCTACTAAACCAAAATCGTACTTATGTTCCGTCATTTGAAAAACTTATCTTAGGCGCAATAAAAATTAGATGGTCAATATGATCATCATTTTTGATTAATAAAAACGAAGGTCTTTAAATTTACTGTATTGAGCCTAATCCTATGAAAAAAACCGATAACCAAATGCTCATTATTTTTGGAGCATCAGGTGATCTCACCGCCAGAAAATTGATTCCCGCCTTGTTTGCCTTATTTCAGGATAAAGATCTACCCGATAATTATGTGGTTCTGGGCACCAGCAGAAGCACTTTGTCAGATGAGGACTTTAGGAATAGAGTGGCACTGGAAAGTGCTTACATGAAGGAAGAAGATCACCAAAAACTAAAGACTTTTTCTGAAAAAATATTCTATCAACCCATAGATAGCTACGAAGCTGATTATGCGGGTCTCAAGGAAAGAATAGATGAACTCAATACTTCTTTCTCTACGGAAGGCAATTATATCTTTTACTTGTCAACTCCTCCTAGTGTCTACAAAACCATATCTCAGCGATTGTCGGAAGCCGACCTCAGTGGTCAATCGGGGGGCTGGCGCCGGTTAATTGTAGAAAAGCCTTTTGGCTATGATTTAAAGACAGCCCAAGCTCTAAATCGCGACTTACTTGAATTTTTTGAGGAAGATCAGATCTATCGAATAGATCACTACCTAGGAAAAGAAACGGTACAAAATCTTCTGGTTACCCGTTTCAGTAATAGTGTTTTTGAACCTTTATGGAATAGGAACTACATCCAGCATATTGAGATTACCAACGCTGAAAGTCTTGGGGTAGAAAAACGAGGTGGATACTACGATAAATCCGGTGCACTCCGTGATATGTTTCAAAATCACTTACTCCAGGTGTTGTCCTTAGTAGCCATGGAGCCTCCGGTCAAAGCGACTTCCGTCGAGATCCGAAACGAGAAAGTCAAGGTATTGAAGGCTATGCGAATCATGAATGACGAAAAAACGCTTTTTGAAAATACCATAAGAGGTCAATACAGGCCTTCAGAAATTGAAGGAAAGAAGATAAAAGGATACCGTGAAGAAAATGGTGTCGATCCGGAATCACTTACTGAGACCTTTGCCGCCATTAAATTGTACATTGACAATTGGCGTTGGAAAGGTGTACCGTTTTACGTGCGCACCGCCAAGCGAATGCCTACCAAAGTCACTGAAGTAGTAATTCACTTTAAGTCTACCCCGCACAGCTTATTCGTAGGCGCTGATAAAGACAACAAACTGATCATACGCATACACCCTGACGAAGGCATTATGATGAAATTTGGGGTGAAGGTGCCGGGGCAGGGTTTCATCGTAGAGGAAGCTAATATGGACTTTTATTACGCTGACATAGCGATCAATGGTGTAATGAATGCGTACGAAAGACTTTTAATGGATGCCATGCAAGGCGATGCCACACTGTATGCCCGAGGTGATGAAGTAGAAGCTGCCTGGCGTTTTGTTGATCCTATTCTTAATTATTGGAATGGCACTAAGGCTCCAATGTATGGCTATGCCGCTGGTGTTTGGGGACCAGAGAACTCCGATGATTTCATCGAAGGCAATTATTTCTGGCGTAACCCCGGACCGAATCTAGCGGATGATCCGGGATACTGTGTTTTGTGTTAAAATGTTAGATAGCATCACTTATGACCTGCAGGAGATTGCTGACCAACTATTGAAACCTGCATTTGCTTACCCCATGAAAGGTTAGAGCTATTTTCATAGAGCTTAACGAAAGGAGTTCCATTAAAGAACCCATTTAATAAAATGTAAGCTTCCCATAACAAATCTTTCAAATCTCCTTCTGCGTGTTCAATAGGCATTCCAAAATGCTGAATTTTACTTAGTAATAAGGGTCTTGAATGCAAAAGATGAGAATCGTAATCTGAGAAGTAATCAACTATCTCAGTGAGTTTGTCGTTTGTTTCTCCCTTAAACATATACTGTTGTAACCAATCTGTTACCAACTCTTTCGATAACTTCTCCGAGTCTTCACATAGCTCTAACAAATCCAAAGTATATTTTTCTATCAAGGGAATATAGGCAGGTAATGACTCTGGACCCTCATTTTTGATTATATCCTTAACCTTATCAAACCCTCTCTTTATTGATCTAGCAGGTGTACCATTCAGCTGCGGATCAATTGGACCAAGTGTTGCACTAGGGTGTAATATTATTGAATCACCTGAAAGTGCAAGCATAGTTGCAGCAGAGTATGCTGAATGAGGAATTAAAAAGTCGATTTTTTTAAACCTGTTTCTAAGTATGTTTACTATCCGCTCAGTTGCGTCTGGCCTTCCACCAGGGCTATGGAGTAAGATATCAACTGAGTCACCAGAATCAATTGAATTTGCTAAATCTGTAAATCCTTCAACGTCGGCTAAATCTATTGAATTAGGCGTATTAGGGATGTCGGTCTCAATGAATTTAGTAGCGTATATTAATAGCGGCTTTTTACGAATACCCTCGATTTCTTTGTAACAGGCATCTCTTAAGGCTTTTAAATCTGTACCAGTGAATTGCTGCCCAGATGAAATAAAATTATTCCAGTCTTGTGATGATCGAAATTTAGTCCGTTGTTGATCCGACATTATGTCTTAGCTTGACGTCATTAGTGGAAATATTAGTAACTTCATAAGACTTCCTTCTACCCATAGCAGCATATGTTCTATTTATAATGTCACTAACATGAGAATAGAACTCAATTGATTTTGAAACATTTTCACTAATCAACTCCTTTGAGACTACCTTTTCTGTGGTTTTCATAATTTTTAGCTTAAATCTGCTAGACAGTGATATAACGTTTTTTCTCACTAAATAGGATTGCAAAGTTAAGAAAAAAGTAAACGCCTGTTTAGCAGTCGCTAAAGTTCTATAAGCCACAACGTGCATCAGGTAGATCTCTGCCCAATCCGATTCGTCAATCTGTGGCTTCTGCAAGCGACTGTTTCCTTCTTCATCTTTTTATGTTTCTGGGAGCTATCATCTTAACTCCGTGGTTTTTTGAAAGGGTTATACATGTATCTCAGATCAGTTAGTTTAATACTAAGCGTAAAGTGTGGGCATTTAGCTAAACGATATAGTTATCAGACCACTTCGAGTGGTCGGACGACTGGATAAAAGACTCATCACAGCCACCAGTAACTACAAAAGTCCATGATACTTTTGTAGTTTGGCCCCATGGAATTAAAGGTATATAGTAATAAACAAGAGGTAGCCAAGGAATTCTCATCTTTCCTCGTGTATAGGATCGAAACTAACGCCAAGCTTACGATCGCACTCTCAGGTGGGAGCACTCCCAAAGTTGTGTTCGACTATCTGGCGGATCATTATCAAAAGCTAGACTGGCATAAAGTACATCTCTTCTGGGGCGATGAAAGGTGCGTACCGCCTGATCACGAAGAGAGTAATTATAAAATGACGGTAGATCATCTACTTAATCATGTGAGCATTCCTGAAGAGAATATACACCGCATTAAAGGAGAGGATGATCCCGAAGTAGAAGCACTCAGATATGGCGATGAGCTTGACAATCATTTACCAGAAGTTAATGGTCTACCTCAGTTCGATTTGGTGATTTTAGGCCTGGGTAGCGACGGACATACCGCTTCTATCTTTCCACACGAAATCGACCTATGGACTTCCGAAAAGAACTGCGTAGTAGCTGTTCATCCTGACTCCAGACAAAGAAGAGTTTCGTTGACTGGTAAAGTGATTAACCATGCGAAAGAAGTGGCCTTTTTGGTTACCGGAGAAGATAAGCAAGAAAAAGTTACCGAGATCTTATCCGGATCTGAGCACAGCAAAAAGTATCCCGCTTCACTGGTGAATCCAAAATCTGGAAAATTATACTGGTTCCTAGATAGAAAAGCAGGTTCCAAATACTAGTTTTTACACTACATTCGAGTGTCCCCTTTGCCCAATCGAAAAAGGTCTGTCCGTTAAACAGCGAACTTATCGGCGCTTAATCGCTGGATTTCTTGATCGTAGTTAACGATTACTTAAATTTGGATCAAATCAAAGTTCAAATCATGAAAGTTTACAGCCCCATCTGTCTATCCATTAGTATTGTAATGATTTTA
>JBCCIX010000129.1:0-10071 GCA_039028075.1 Bacteroidota bacterium
GATTTTAGTTCCTTCCGGTACCTGTAGGTTACCTACGTTGGAAAGCCGTTCTTTTTTGCGGCTTAAATAGCCGGGGAAATCCAGATATACATTGAAAGTTTTGAGAATCGGTCTTTGCACTACGTTGATCACATATTGATCAGATTCAAAACCGGCAGCCTCAAAAGAGAAACTTTTTGTAACCTGAAGTTTTTTGAAGGTATACTGAAATTCCGCATTTCCATTCGAAACCAGCTTGTAGCTTCTGCCAGCCAGCTTCAAATATGCCTCGTTGGGAATCGAATTCCCCTTTAGATTAAGCACAACGGTAAAGTCGTCATTTTTAAAGGCAGTCATTTGGTTATTATCCACTTGAAATTCAAAAGGAGCGACAGGTTTAAAGTCCTTATTAAATTGTACAATTCGGGAGGTACTAGTGGTGAGTGCCCGCGGATTAATTATTAATATACCAAGTGTAAGGAGCACGGCAATTGCAAAATAAGGAACGTAGCGCCTGTTAGTTCGAAGCACTACAGCATCCTTAAACTCTATCGGTTTAAGTGAAGCACTTTTCTGTATAATTCCTGCTTTGAGCAGAGAATTATCAGTCCTACTTTGTGATAACTGTATGATATTCAGCAACTTATCTGATACTTGAGGAAAAAAACGGCCAATGTTTCTGGCAGCATCATAATCTTTCATACTGGCATCACTCCGATACAGTTTGACCGCCGGAATGATCATATAGAGACTAATAAGAACGGAACTCGACAGTATCAAAACAAGTAAGAGAACCGCTCGAATCGCACTGTTGAAATGAAGGAAATGTTCAAGCGTATTAACAAAAAGGAAAATGGCTAAGATTGAAGCCAGAGCAATTAGGGCACCCTTGATCAAAGAATTCAGGAAGAATCTCTGTTTGTAAGCTCTTAGCTTGTAAAAAATTTCTTTTTCTGCTTTCATACAAGGTGTTGCAAAGTATCTTTTATACGCATTATCTCACTTTTTAGTTTGATCGGTACTCACTTATCCCGTTTATTTCATGGTAAGTTCCACTTCTTTTTCAAAATACTCAATAACGTGCATTTTTAGAAGCCGTTCTTGTTCAAGCAAATCAAAATGAGGTAACTTTTTTACAAGTTTCCAATGTGGCCAGCCGTCCTCGTCAATCCCTTCTAGCCGATAAAACCCACTTAAGCTTAACACTTTGCAAATAGCAATGTGCATAAGGTCTTGCTTCTCTTCTTTCGAGAAATTCTTTTTGCCTTTGCCCAATTCCTGCACACCAATTAGAAACAAAACAGCATTTAAGTCTTTGGGCTTTTTACCAATATTTATTTCCAGGCTTTTCAATAGAGCTTGCCATTTTCGCTCTTGCTCAAGATCCTTTTTAAGCATGCGCATTGAATTCAAGTTCTTCCCAGAATTCCACAGCCCGACGTAAATGAGGAATGACAATGGTCCCTCCTACGAGATTGGCGATCGAAAACACCTCGTATACCTCCTTTTTGCTCACTCCAAGTTCGAAACACTTGGTAAGATGGTATTTCACGCAGTCGTCGCACCTTAATACCATTGAACAAGATAGGCCCAGAAGTTCCTTAGTTTTTGTACTTAGCGCTCCTTCTGAAAAAGCGTTTGTGTCAAGGTTAAAAATCCTCTTGATCACTTTGTTATCAGCGGACAGAATCTTTTGATTCATTTTTGTCCGATAGTCGTTGAATTCTTCTATTTTGTTCATGAAAGTGCAATAACCCATAAATATATCGATACTAACAATGCTGAATGATTTTTTGTCCTTGTTCTTTCCAAGAATTTGCGCAGCCTGCCCTAATTCGCTCTTAAAAAATGAGCATTTGATATGTCTATCCTGTGATTACAAAATGGCGCGGACTGATCTGTCTTTATCTAAGACCGGGTTTCTGGCCCAAAAGTTCTTTGGCCGACTGCCGGTAGAGCATGCATGGGCGCTTTATCTTTTTAACAAGCACGCCCGGATTCAAGAAGTACTTCACAAAATGAAGTACCATAATATGCCGGAACTAGCGGAACTAGCCGGTGAGAAACTGGGCTTGGCGCTTAATGAGCTACACGCAGTGCCAGCTTTTGACCTCATAATACCGGTACCTTTGCACAAAAGCAAGTTAAAACGAAGGGGCTACAACCAAAGCAATCATTTTGGGGTAGGTCTTTCCAGGCATTTAAACAGAAGTGTTGCTCCTGACTGTGTGATAAGAGTAAAAGACACAGCAACTCAAACCGCAAAATCAAGAGTAGAACGTTGGAGAAATGTAAGTGAAATATTTCGAGTCACAGATGAAAAGCAACTCATAGGAAAGAATGTTTTGTTAGTAGATGATGTGATAACTACAGGTTCTACCATTGAGGCCTGTGGTCAAACGCTTTTCGATTCTGGTATAAATTCTCTCAGTATTGCAGCGATGGCTGCCGCCAAGTAATGTCAATTGGGCCAAAATAGCATCTGTTGTCAGTCAACATAACTACGGATAACGACTTTTTACCAGGCAAATTAAAAAAGGCCCACTTACTAGTGAGCCTTCCGTACACCTTTACAATTGGTATTTAATAATTCGATCCGGCTCTGATCATTGCACATCGGAAACCGATGGTGGAAGTAGAAGAGTCTTGATCCAGGTATCTCCTAGTTCCTGGAGATAGCCAATAGGCTATATCTTTCCACGATCCCCCTTTGTAAACTCGAGCCTCATCGGTAATCAATGACGTAAAGCCTTCGGGATTATTTTCGTAATCACTATTGTAATATTCTTCTCCGGTATTAGGATTTTTAACTTCATCCAAGTACCCATCTCGTCGGATTGGATTCAAATCGTCAAAGTCTTGAAATGACATAGGGCGATAAACGTCAAGAACCCACTCATTTACATTTCCAGCCATGTTGTAGAGCCCAAAGTCATTGGGCGGAAATTCGTAAATGTAAGAAGTGATTAATGCACCATCATTCAATTTACCGGCAATACCCGCATAGTCACCACGACCCCGTTTGAAGTTGGCGAGAAAATATCCCATTTCCCTGCCGTAAGGATTTCTCAAAGCGTGGCCATCCCAAGGGTACAGCCTTTGGTGAGTTTGGTTTTCATCCAACCATTGTGTTCCTATAAGTGCGGTAGCCGCATACTCCCACTCAGCTTCCGACGGTAAACGGTAATTAGGTAAAACAATACCAGACTCCAAAGGGATTCTACCTCCATTAGTTTCAGGGAGCTCTTCGCCAGAAGCCTCATACAATTGTTTATTTACGGCGGCAGTCCTCCATTCTGCGTAATTATTAGCCTGAACCCAACTTACACCTACCACCGGAAAATACCTAAAACCAGGATATCGTAGATAGTGATCAGTGTAAGGATCATTGTAGGCCAGTCTAGCTTCCCATACCGTGGTGTCGGGCAAAGCAGCTATATACACTTCTCTGGAAGAATCAGAAACATTTATGTAATGTAGATATTCTAACCAGTGAATATTTGCAATCTCCGTTTCATCCATGTAGAATGAAGCTACGGAAACGGTACGCTCAAGATTATCTCTTCGATTGAGAATATCTTCTTCAAACGACCCTACTACCGCTCGGCCACCTTCAATGAATACGAGATTAGGTCCTTCTGGTTGACCACTGTAAGGATTAACCATAAAACCATTATTATCCTCATCATTATATGCCAATCCTGTGGCTGTGCTAACGGCGCCAGGGTGCACACTTGTGGGGCGGCCACCGCCACCTCCTAGAAAACATGAAGATAAAATCAAAGAGCCACCGACAACGAACAAAGCACTTTTAAAGAAGTTCGAAGTTCTTTTCATACCTGATAGTATTAATATAAAAAAATCAAAACAATCGCTAAGTAGCGACTTAATTACGTTAGTTACAAGTCAAGAACACAGGAAAATAACATTTGTGCATGATTATACTTTAATTAAAAGTCAAAATTTAAAGGCCACAAGTCGTGCATTCCCTGTATATCTACCTCCTAGTCAACTCTAAAACTCTAAATATATTATCTGTTTAGCTAGGTTTTATTTTCTTCAAAAGTCAAGATTTTACCATTTAACCATATCATCAACCGAAAAGCCCATGCCGTTGAATTTTTTGTTCATTATGGAGGTAACATTACAAGGATTAACCGGCTATGATAGACATTGATCGCGTAGATAAAACCAAGCTGTACTGGATTTTTCAAATCTTAGGATGGTCTGTTTACTATGTGTTATTCACGGCTATTGCACTCTATTTCGTAGGATTTTTCTGGGAGCTTTCTGCCACTAATCTCCTTCAGACGATTAGCGGTTTTATTTTGACACACCTTTTTCGAAAATTCATATTAAAGAAAAATAGCTGGACGCAATATGGAATTTTAAAGCTGGTAGTTTTTATGCTGTTATCTTCTGCATTAATCGGCTTTTTATGGTCATTGATTATCACACCTATTTCCAAAGTGTTTTTTCCTTTATCCATTCCCGGTTTGCCGGAGTTCCATTGGTTTGTAGAAGTTATTTTGAGCTCAGTGAGTTTGTCCATTACTTTTCTAGGCTGGCAGCTGATCTACTTCGTTTTTCAATTATTTTTTAGTTTTCAAAGGAGCGAAGTTGAAAAATGGAAGTTGCAGGCAGCGGTCAAAGATGCCGAGCTGCTGGCTCTAAAATCTCAGATCAATCCACATTTTATATTTAATAGTCTGAACAATATACGCTCTCTGGTCATAGAAAACCCCGAAAAGGCCAGGGACATGATCACTCATCTTTCGGACTTGCTGCGCTATTCGGTGCAATTCAATAACAAAGAGAAGGTGAGTCTAGAATATGAATTACAAATAGTACAGAACTACCTTAATTTGGAGTCCATCCAGTTTGAGGATCGATTGCAATACAAACTGGAGATCAAACCCGAGACCTTGGACATGAAAATTCCACCTATGGCGATTCAACTTTTGGTTGAAAATGCTATCAAGCATGGTATAGCTAATCTTCCCGCTGGGGGTATTATACAGGTGAGGTCGTACTTGCAGCAGAATACTATGGCCGTAGAGGTTATAAATACAGGACAACTCAAAGAGGCGGCTTCAAGTACCACTACAGGAATAGGTTTAAAAAATGCGTCAGACCGGCTAAAGCTTCTGTTCGGTAAGCTTTCGGACTTAAAAATCATGAATCTGGACGAAAAAAATGTATTAGCTAAATTTACTGTTCCAATAAACGCACAATAAGATGAAAGCATTGGTAGTGGATGATTCGCGACTAGCAAGGAACGAACTCAAAAGGCTGTTAAAAGAATTCGACAAGATAGAAATTATGGGAGAGGCGGCCAATGCTATGGAAGCCCGGGAGAAAATTGAGAACGAAAAACCCGATTTGGTATTTTTAGATATCCAAATGCCCGGTAAAAACGGTTTTGAACTTCTAGAGGAACTGGAGTACATACCCGAGGTGATTTTTACCACGGCTTATGATGAATATGCTATAAAGGCGTTTGAGTACAATGCTCTTGATTACCTTCAAAAACCCGTACAAAAGAATCGTCTGGCTGGCGCGATTAGCAAAGTGGCGGAGCAGCGCGATAAGAAAGCCCTTTCACCAGAAGATAGAATGACTGCACAGGATCAGGTTTTTGTCAAGGACGGAGAAAAATGCTGGTTTGTAACCCTTTCAAAGGTTAGACTATTCGAGGTAGATGGTAATTACACCAAGCTGTACTTTGACCAAGAAAAACCTATGATTCCTCGTACGCTGAACTATTTGGAATCAAGGTTAGACCCAAAAACTTTCTTCCGCGCTAACCGCCAGCAAATGATCAACCTTAAATGGGTAGAGCGAATAGAGCCGTGGTTTAGCGGAAGCATTAAAATATATATGAAGGGAGGTCATGAGGTGGACGTATCGAGAAGACAAACGCAGCGGTTTAAAGAGCTCATGAGCTTCTGAAATCCCAATATGGGACAGTCAATTTCTTTTTCGGAATACTTGGTGGGCTAAAAGGCTCTTTTTTAGCTAAAATTCAGTTTTTAAGCTACTGGCATGGATTTTCCACTACGGATCGGCATGATTACCATTGATGATTTTCAGGTGCTACCGTTTGCCAAGCAATGTGACTTTATTACGGTGTTTGCAGATTACCTAGCTTACAGAGTAAAAGAGGAGAAAAAATACTATCTCTACGCTATGGGAAATTATTTTGTTGAAGTCGCTTATTTACCCATGGAAGGTAGGGTGTTAGAAATTAATGCTTTCTACGATATCTATCAAATAGAAGATTACCTGGATTGTATTGATATTGATGATTTACTTCGCTAAAATTTCAGTCGGAAGCATGTCATCCAACAGTGTTTTTGCATCGGTTACATTTAATATTTCGTCTACGGTCAGTATTAGTCGTGTTTTATGTTCTCTCAATTTGCATCTGGTGGGATGTGCTTGTACATAGGTAAGAATACTGCCAAACTCCTCAGATTTGAAATAATCGTCCCGATCAGAAGGTACAAAATACGCCTTAAGCCTTTCACTTTTAAGATTCAATTTTTCAAAACCAAGTTTTTCAGCCTTCCATCTTAATCGCACGGTATCGATCAACTCAGCTACGGAATCCGGTAGGGGACCAAAACGATCTAGTAGCGAATCACTGAATTTAACCAGTTGTTCTTCATCCTTTATGTTATCCAATTTTGCGTATAGACTCAATCGCTCCGAAATATTATTCACGTAAGAATCTGGAATGATCAATTCCAGATCCGTTTCTATGGTACAGTCTTGCACCAGGACTTTAACCGTCTCTGATAGCTCCTTTTCAAATAAATCCCGAAACTGAGTTTCTTTTAGTTCTTGAACTGCTTCATCCAGGATTTTATGATACGTATCGAAGCCAAGATCAGTAATGAAACCACTTTGCTCGGAACCTAAAAGATTTCCAGCTCCCCGGATATCCAGGTCACGCATAGCCACTTTAAAGCCATCTCCTAAATCGGAGAATTCTTCTAACGTGCTTAATCTTTTCCGGGCATCTGAGGAAAGTCCCGCGGTAGGTGGTGAAAGCAGATAACAAAAAGCTTTTTTATTTGACCGCCCTACCCGTCCTCTCATTTGATGTAGATCAGACAAACCAAACATATGCGCTTGATTGATAATGATCGTATTTGCGTTGGGAATATCCAGGCCCGATTCAATAATATTGGTCGAAACCAGCACGTCATATTCGCCTTCAATAAACTTGACCATTGCCTTTTCGAGTACCGCGCCATCCATCTGACCATGAGCTACACCTACTCTTGCGTCAGGAACTAATCGCAGAACAATGTTTGCCACCTGGTCAATATCGCTAATGCGGTTATGTACAAAAAACACCTGTCCGCCCCTGCGCAATTCAAAGCTTACTGCATCGCGAATTACTTCTTGATTAAAGCTATGTAGCTCGGTAGTAACAGGTTGCCGATTAGGAGGAGGAGTGGAAATAATGCTTAAATCACGAGCACCCATCAACGAGAAGTGCAATGTCCGCGGTATAGGAGTTGCGGTAAGGGTTAGAGCATCTACGTTTACCCGAAGTTCCTTGAGGCGCTCTTTTACTTTCACCCCAAACTTCTGTTCCTCATCGATGATCATGAGTCCAAGATCTTTGAATTTTACGTCTTTGCTGACGATCCTATGTGTACCTATCAGGATATTGGTTTCACCAGACTCCACACGTTTGAGTGTTTCCTTAATTTCTTTACTTGTTTTAAATCGATTTATATACTCTACGTTAACAGGGAAAGTAGCCAGCCGCTCTGAAAATGTGCGATGGTGCTGCATCGCCAATATGGTAGTGGGTACAAGCACCGCTACCTGCTTGTTATCAACTACCGCCTTGAATGCTGCCCTTATGGCGACTTCAGTTTTTCCGAAGCCAACGTCTCCACACACCAGCCGATCCATGGGGTGTGAGAGCTGCATATCTTCTTTTACATCATTTGTTGCTTTGGCCTGATCCGGAGTGTCCTCATAAATGAATGAAGACTCGAGTTCGGCCTGTAAGAAGCTATCAACGGAGTAGGCATACCCAGGTGCCTTTTTTCGCTTAGCGTATAGATTTATGAGATCCTCGGCTATCTCAGCTACCTTCTTTTTTGCTTTCTTTTTTTTATTTTCCCACTCTGGCGAACCCAGCTTACTGATGCTCGGGGCCGTGCCTTCCTGACCGGTGTATTTTGATATTTTATGGAGTGAGTGTATACTAACGTACAGGAGGTCATCATCTCGGTATATCAGTCTTATAGATTCCTGTAAGTGACCGTTTACCTCTAGACGCTCGAGCCCAGCGAATTTTCCAATACCGTAATCGATATGGGTAACAAAATCACCGGGTTGTAAGGTTCTGAGTTCTTTGAGCGTGAGGGCCTTTGACTTGGAGTGTTTGTCCTTGGTTTTGTAGCGGTGGAAACGTTCAAAAATCTCGTGATCGGTGTAACAGGCGATTTTGAGTGTCTCATCCGTGAATCCATTTCGTAGACTAACATTTAAATCCTGAAACTCCGTAGTATGATCAATTTCTAGGAAAATATTATGCAAGCGCTCTAGCTGTCTCATTGAATCAGAAGCAATTAACGTGGTAAAACCTCTGGTTTGATTATCGTGAATGGCTTGAGCTACAGTTTTAAAATTTTTGTTGAAGGAAGGCTGGGGTTGAGATTTCAACTGGTACCTTTTGCCATCTAGATAAAACCGGTTTCCGAACTCTACTTTTACCAAATTGTCCAACTGCGCTTTGAAAGAGGCCGAAGTCTCAAATAGACGGTCGGGATGAGTCACAACTTGAGTATCTCCACTTTCTTTCAAAATAGCCTCAAAACGCTGAATCGCTTTTTCAAAATAATTATCTATAATGTCTAGTGACTGCTGAACATCTTTAAACCATAATTTCGTGGCGTTTGGCAGAAAATCTATGAAGCCCTGCCGTTGTTCCTGAACCAGTTTCGTTTGAATGTTTGGAATAAGATGTATTTCCTTTACGCTATTCACCGAAAGCTGAGAAGTAGGATCAAAGGTTCGTATGCTCTCAATCTCATCGCCGAACATCTCAATACGGTAGGGAAGGTCATGAGCGAAAGAGAAAACATCAATAATTCCCCCTCGTACTGCAAACTGGCCAGCTTCATAGACAAAATCGGCCTTTTCAAAATCGTAAGATAGCAGCACTTCACTCAGAAACTCGGAATCTATTTTTTCACCGATCTTGGCGGTAAATGTATTTTTCTGCAAAGATTTCTTATTTACCACGCGCTCAGTTAGCGCCTCAGGATAGGTCACTATGATCTCGCCGCTCGATGCTTTGTGATTTACCCGATTTAGAATTTCGGCGCGCATCAAGATATTCGCGTTTTCCGTTTCTTCGAATTCGTACGGCCTCTTGTAGGATGTCGGAAAAAAGAGGACCTCTTTGCCAGACAGTAAATTTTGCAGATCGTTAAAAAAATAGGCCGCTTCCTCTTTGTCGTGAAGAACTACGAGTTGATTTTGATATGAGTTTTGATAAACTGAAGCCACTAAGATAGCATCTAAACTACCCGAGACGTTTTTGATCTGAATTGACTTTTCCTCATTCGTCTTTATTTCTTCGGCGATAGACTGTATGATACTGTCAGATTTGTAGAGCTTTAAAAGTTCGTTTGGCTTCACAGTGGGTTATCTGGAAAAATATTTTTGTAAAATAGAAAAGGTTATTTTTTCTGAAAATGTTTGATTACATCACAAACATCAGGTTCAGGTTTAGGAATGAATAGTTCATATTTGTCTTCCATAATTGTTATTTCTCCGGCTTCACAAAATTCAGTTCCATCGTTTAAATCCAAACATAGGGTGAGATTATTATCAGTTAAGATGTAGTAGCCATCTGCACTAAATATAATGGCATCATCTTGCACAACGACAGTCAAAAGACTATCGGTTTTAAATTCTACTTGATAGCAATATTCGTTACAATCGTACACATTAAACGACCCATTATCCTGACCACAATTAAACCGTTCGTTAATTGTCCACTTCCAGGTTCCAATTAAGGGGTTATTAACATTTGCCTCGTTATTATCATCTCCA
>JBCCIX010000130.1:0-9986 GCA_039028075.1 Bacteroidota bacterium
AGGGTAGAAAGCGGAACAGATCAAATTGAGATTGATACCAGAAACTGGGTGCCCGGCTTGTATCATGTGCAATTGCAGTTGTCAGACGGTAAGATCGTTCGAGAACGGTTAATGATTATGCATTAGAGACTACAAAAAACTCAAAAACTTTTACAGTCTTTGATCTGCTACTTACTTCTTAATAAACTTCTCTCTTCGGTTCTGAATCTCCAGAAAGTACTCTCCGGGTTTCAGATTAAGCAACAAGATCTCACTTCCGCTTCCTTGCTTTATGAGTTTTCCCTGGAAGTCGAGCACCTTGAAAGCCGTGCTATCGGACAGATTGATTTGCGAAGTGACGATGGTCGGCCTAAACGTGATTAGCGTATCTGTACGGGTATAATATAAATCCAAGGAGTAGTCTTCGAATCCATCCCTGGCCTGATAGCGTATCCTGTATTTGTTTTCTCCTTTTTTGTGATTGGCAGACAAGGCGTAAAGATTATCAGATAAATTCTGCTTTCCATTAACCGCACCCACGTTAGACCATTCCAGTTTCCGAGTCTCACGTTCCACGGTAAAGGTACCCGGCTGCTTCTCTCCAAACGTTGTCCAACGGATACTATTATTATCCACCTCTGCGCTTAGAAACTTAAAGTCCGAAACGGTTTTTAATACATACTGATTAATTATTGTTGGTCGGCAGCCTTCTTTATGCTCGATGCGAATCACCACCAGATCATTTACACTCAAATAAGAGAGATCAATTTTAAAAGCAGAGACTTTTGGGTTTTCAAGCACCAGACGGTCATTTACAAATACCTTTTCAGTGCAAAAACTCGAGGAAGTGCGGTTGTACGGGTTTTGTACAAAAACATCTTTACCCTGGTAGGCCCCCGAAAGCACTAATTCGCCGGCAAATCCAAGAGAAATACTTGCAAGAAAAGTAAGTGAAAAAGTCGCTATACTTTGCATAGACTCTGCGAAGTAGGATAATATTTTATTGAGACACAAATGTTAATTAGCAAGTCCTCAATCTCCGGTCTTGCGTAGGAAAAAGAAATTACGCAAGACTAATTACGCAAGACTCCTTGCTAATTATTCAAATCGTAAAGACTCAATCGGATCGAGCTTAGCCGCCTTATTAGCAGGTAAAAACCCCGAAACCAGGCCTACAATTATACATACGGAAAGACCAACAATTACCCACACCCAGGGTATGACAAAACCATCTATCTGCAGCGCCTTTGACATCAAATTACCCACGCCGATACCTAAAATAACACCGGCCACACCACCCATCATACAGACCACGATCGCTTCGATAATGAACTGCTCCCGGATACGTTTTGGCGTGGCACCAAGTGCCTTTCTGATGCCTACCTCTCGCGTTCTTTCGGTTACCGATACCATCATTATATTCATCAAAGCGATAGAAGCACCAAGTAGTGTGACGAAACCAATACCGAACGCCCCTGTTTTCATGTAGCCTGTCACCTCTGCTAATTGTTCAGCTAAAGACTCACTTTTGGTAATTTCAAAAGAGTTTGGTTCGCCTAGTCGGTCCTGCCGTATTTTTCTCATTAGCCCTGTAGCTTCGCCCATCGCATAAACCATATCATCCACGTTTTTAATTCCTACGGTCAAATTAAACCGCAAAATTCGGGTAGAGGACAATCTACTGGCATTCAGGATGGGAATGATCACTTGATTATCCGGTGATTCACCTCCGGCCTCTCCCTGCTCTACCAGCAGTGCAATTACTTTGTATTTGCCACCAAGAATGGAGATCTCCGTATTCAATACCTCTTCATTTTCTTTATATAGCACATCTACCACATCTTGACCGAGAATAACTACGTTAGATCCATATTGATTTTCGATAGCACTGAAATTACGTCCCTGGTCAATATCCAGGCCTTCTAAAGCCACGTAGTGCTGGTTACCTCCAATCACCCTTACATTTGGATTGGTTTTTTCAGAGCCTCTTTTTATTTCTGCCAGTCCGGTAACGTAGGTGGACAAACTTACTTCGGCGGGATAATTATAATTATCAACGAATCTTATGGCCTCTTTCAATTTCAAAGGTGGATGGACTTTTTCCACTACCCCCCCACTTATAGTACGTCGAACACTTCTAGAGTAAATATCAAAAGTATTGACCCCTAGATCCGATAGTGAATCATTAACAGAACTTTGAATGCCGTCAATGGCGGTGAGTATACCTACCAGGGAGGTAATCCCCACCGTTACGATCAGAGCGGTTAACACGGTCCTTAACAAATTAGCATTTATGGATCGAAGCCCTTCCTTTACGTTTTCAATAAGATTCATCTTTAGGTCATTTTACCGTTTTTATGGACTCTACCGTTAATAAAATATTATTCCTTTGGTGAAACTAAAGTAAATATAAAACGCGTTCGATAAATTGTAAATCGTACGATTAGAAGATAACACGTTTTATCGGTAATTTCATCTGCTGAAAATTTACAACTATGAGGTTAACACTACTAATTCTTGGCTTTGTACTTTCTAGCTTTTCATCTTTCGCCAGCTATCTGATGATACCCATGGATGACCGCCAAACGAATCATCTAAAAGCTTACGGCATCTCCTACTGGGTATTACAAAATGATATTGAAGTGGATTGGTTGCTGAATTATCGTGGGGGCAGCTTCCTTTTTAAATACTATCAGAAGTTTGAAAATGAATTGATTATACGAGGCGTGAGTTATGAGGTAATCTCCGATGCCCAATCCAATACCATTCTAGAAGCCATAGCAAGTCCTAATTCCAACTCGGATGTAATGCGGCTGGACAAATACCCTAAAATAGCGGTCTACTCGCCCAAAAGTAAGCTCCCCTGGGATGACGCGGTTACGCTCGTACTCACCTACGCTGAAATACCTTATGAAGTAATCTTTGACGATGAGGTACTGGACATGAGTTTGCCCAAGTACGACTGGCTCCATCTTCACCACGAGGACTTTACCGGCCAGTACGGTAAATTTTACCGAAACTACAAAAACATGCCCTGGTACATTGAGCAACAACGCGAGTTCGAAGAATCAGCCAGAAAGCACGGTTTTAGCAAAGTGTCGCACTTAAAATTAGCGGTGGTTAAAAAAATAAGAGAGTATGTTTCGGGGGGTGGTTTTCTTTTTGGGATGTGTTCGGCGACAGACACCTATGACATAGCGCTGGCCGGCGAAGGCATAGATATGATCGAGCGCATGTTTGACGGTGATCCGGCCGATCCAAGAGCACAGGAGAAGTTGAAATTTGAAGATACCTTTGCCTTTGAAAATTTTAAAATTTCCAGAGACCCTTTTGAGTATGAATTCTCGAATATCGATAATAAGTACGCAGAACGTGGATTGAGAGAAGAAAATGATTTCTTCAATCTTTTCGAATTCTCAGCCAAGTGGGACCCCATACCTACCATGCTTACACAAAACCATACCCGGGTGATCAAAGGGTTTTACGGCCAAACTACGGGTTATAAAAAACGTCTAATAAAGTCAGACGTGGTGATTATGGGAGAAACAAATTCCATCAAAGAAGTAAAGTATCTGCATGGAGTCTACGGTAAGGGATTCTGGACTTTTTACGGAGGTCACGACCCAGAGGATTATCAACATCTGGTCAATGAAGAACCCACCGACCTCAATTTACATCCCAATTCCCCCGGTTATCGGTTAATTCTGAATAATATTCTCTTTCCCGCTGCTAAAAAGAAAAAGCAAAAAACCTGATCAGTGCATCCGATCACCCCGTAACTCGAGCGTTTTGAGGATTTCTGCTTCTCCTTTGAGTATCTCTTGCCAGCGTTTTTCGACGTATTCTGCCGGCAGGTATGTTTTGGCCAGCTTCAAAAAGTTTTTGTAATGTCCCGCCTCCGAAACCATGAGCTCCCGGTAAAATTTCTGTAGGCTTTCATCACTGATATTTTTCCAAAGGAGTCGGAAACGTTCGCAACTCCTGGCTTCTATTAAGGCATTAATCAGTAACTTTTCTACCAACTGCTCGTCTCGACTACCTCCTTTTTTCTCTAAGGAAGAAAGTTTGATCACATACTCATCTTTTCGAGCTTTTCCCAAACCATGTCCTCTTTTCTTTAACTGTTCAAGCACGCGTTCAAAGTGGCTCCACTCTTCGGCTACAACCGGGGTGAGCATGTCTACTAATTCCTGCCTTTCGGGATATTTAACAATAAGAGAAATACATGATGTAGCCGCCTTTTGCTCACAGTAGGCATGATCCACCAAAATATCTTCAATATTCTTCTCTGCAATGTTGACCCACCGTGGGTCGGTAGGCAACTTCAAACCAAATATTTGTTTTTCCATATTAATCGTAAAAGGACCAATCAAAACCAAAGTCTAAAATAGGACTTTGGCCCGGATAACCCGGTACATAAAAGTAACCGGTACCATTGACCAATTCATAGAGGTTGTTAAACTTAAAGAAAAAACGGCCGCGTTTCATTTGAGCATTAAAAAAAACGTCTACAATAGGATATTCCGGCACTTCAAAAACATCTTGAACATAAAATTGCATGATAGCCGGGTCGTACGCATTGGCAAAATATGCCGATTTCCAGTGTAAGTCAAATCCGATCTGTACCGGCAGATTACCCTTGAAAATAGCTTTCCCAAAATAGATTTGTGCATTTACAAAAATATCCGGCACCCGTAAAGCATCGGCTGAACCACCGGACACATTAGTGTAAATGATTTCGGAGTTAAGATTTAAATACTTCATGAAATTGACCGAAAGTTCAACTTCTCCGGTTATCATGCTAATCTCTGAGGATGCCTGTACAGGTTCCAAGGTACGCGGCTGAGCAGCGTCTAGCTCTCTAAAGTAAATGTAGTTTGTCAACAACGTATAAGAGGCCCTTGGTTTGATATTTATAAAACCTCGCTTCAGATTTAGAGCACCTTTAATGCGGGTCGTCAATGGATCATCAAAATTATTTAACCATAAATCATGGCGACCCAAGTACGCTTCTTGAATAAAAGTAGGTTGAGATAATGCTGTATACCCCTCAGCTTCAATCCAGCTATTCTTTAATGAACCTCCCAGCTTAAAGTTCCCATCCACCAAGTACTCACCGTAGGCGTTAACAAAACTTACGGAATCGTTACCGAATCTAATATTGACTCCTACATAATTTTCAAGGCGGTCGGTCTCTACGCCAATCGTATCCCCATCCAGGAATTTATAATCAAAATCAATGTCTTTTAGCTTGTAATAGAAGTTATAAAACGATTTTCCAAAATCGCCTTTTACCCCTACCTCATTTTGACGGTAAACAATTTTGGAGCGATCTCTTATAGATAAGGTTGCAGTTAATGAATCTACTTCGATGATATCGTCAAAAAAACCATCATTAGCAGCTACACTTACAAAATCATTCTGTTGCTTAAAACGGTTGTATTCGTGATAGAGCTGGAATCCTTCTCTAAGTTTGTATTGATGGTATAACTGATAATTAGTACGCAATTCAATATTCTGAGCATCACTTAAGGCCGGCTGACGGTTTTCGTCAAAATAAGCTTCAATGTCGTTAATATCACTGACGAGCACCCCCCCTATCTCTTCTACAGAGTGTCTGGTCCTGGTAAAGTTTCCATAGGCCTGATAGCGACCATTTTTAGAACCATAGTTACCTCCAAACATGTAATTTATACTTTGCGCATTTCTATCCCCGCGTCCGGATCGGCCAATCTGCTTATCAATAAACAGGCCGCGATAATCAAAAAAGAAATTCGACCTTTCATTAATATTTCTAGTATACGAAGCCTCGGTCCTTGATCTACCCTCACCGCCCCAGACGATCTTAAATCGGGAATAGGGCGAAAGTGTGCGATAGTATTTTATCTCGGCGGGATCGTAAGCATACGGATCAAAAAGACTGAAACCTGAAGAGGCTCCAATGACATCCATTTCCAAAGGATACACGGGATGCATGGCGGTACCAATATTCCCAAGGTCAACATATTTATTCCTGTATTTTGATACATACTGAAACTGAGTTTGATGCCAATTGAAAATGCTGGTATCAACCGACCATAAAACAGGAATGTTGTACTTAATATTTTGTAGGTACGTGAACTTGGTGGTAGTTGGACCGTAGATTTGCTGAGTGGAGTCATCCAGAATACTGGAACCTCTTCTTTGCTCGGGTGCCTCCTTGCTTAAATCAGGAATTTGAGCAGCGGCCTTAAGGCTGAGAAGCAGTAAGCATGCAAAAAATAATCTCTTTAATAACACGCGCAAATCTAACCGAAATGGTACTAATTAGAATATTGAAGAATCGAATTTTCAACCAGGGTATCAAAACGCTTGCCATCTTTTATGAAGTACGATTCAATAGGTAGATAATAGGCACTTTTACCGGCCAACAATGCACTGAATTCAGGCTGAATGAGCTTTACTCTATCTTTTTCTGTAGTGACTAGAGAACAATCATACGCTAATCGTGATATCAATTTCTGCAAGTCGTTAAGACTATAATTATAATGATCTTTAAAATCGATGTGCTCCTTCAGCTCAAAGTTTGAACCCAAATAGTCCACAAAGGGCTGAGGGGTGGCGATTCCGCTAAAAGCGACCAGCTTAGCGTTTAATGGACCGGCTCCTTCAAACGGTGTTAAAGCCCCATACTGTATTCCCGTAAAATAGATATCTGCGTGGGTGTTGTACTTTCTAATCCGTTCTTTAATGTGATCAAACTTTATCAGAGATTGATCTTCAGGGCATTTGGTCACTACTATTACATCAGCTCTTAGCGCTCCATGTCTTGATTCGCGCAACCTACCGGAAGGTAGTATGAAATCATCGTAAAATGGTTTGTTGAAGTCTGTGAGCATAATGCTGAGCTGAGGTTGTACTGAGCGGTGCTGAAAAGCATCATCCAACAAAATAACCTCTGTTTCCGGGCGGTCTCCGAGAATAAAAGGAATCCCAAGTGCTCTATCCTCACAAACGGCCACATTAACTGCTTTGAACTTGGAGTAAAATTGGAAAGGTTCGTCACCGATAGTAGTTGCATTATCATCATCCGTTGCCAATCGATACCCAGTGGTTTTACGACCATATCCGCGGCTCAGCGTAGCAACTCGATGTTTATCGGCTAGAAGTCGGATGATGTACTCAACCGTAGGAGTTTTACCCGTACCTCCTACCGAAAGATTGCCGACGGCAATTACATTGGTTTGGAAGGAGAAAGAGCGTTTATAACCGATATCATATAGATGGTTCCTGAACCTGGTAACGGCATCGTACAAGAGAGCAATTGGAAATAGTAAAATACCTAAAAAACGCATTGAAACGGCAGCGAACGAATAATTTGTATATTTTTGACTTTGACAAAATTGCTCTTTTATGACAAGAATAAAAGATTTAATTCGAGAATTGGAAGGGGTAGCTCCTGTAGCTTATCAAGAACCGTATGACAACACGGGTTTATTGGTTGGCGATCCAAATACCGTGGTTCAAGGTGTACTGATCACGCTAGATGTTACCGAAGAAGTTGTAAAAGAGGCTGTGGATACATCTTGTAACATTATCATAGCCCATCACCCCATCATTTTCAAGGGACTGAAATCACTTACAGGTAAAAATTATGTAGAGCGCACCGTGATTTTGGCGTTAAAAAATGACGTTGCTATCTATGCTATACACACCAATCTGGACAATGTCCATACCGGAGTAAATAAAAAGATATGTGATAAATTAGGACTGGTTAACACCAAAATCCTGAAGCCCAAAAATCAAGTACTTAGCAAACTCATTACTTTTATTCCTAGTAAAGATACCGAAGCGGTTTTGGAGGCTTTGCACCGTGCAGGTGCGGGTCAAGTCGGTAATTATGAAAACTGCAGCTTTTCAGTAGAAGGAACGGGTTCTTTTACTCCAAACAGCCGAGCCCATCCTGCAATCGGTTCGAAAGGTCTTGCAGAAAAAGTCGTTGAAAACAGGGTTGAGCTTATTTTTCCGCGCTACAGAGCCACAGGAATAATTAAAGCGCTAAAGGAAGCCCATCCGTACGAAGAAGTGGCCTACTACGTTCAACACCTTGAGAACGACAACCAGGAAGTAGGTTCTGGTATGATCGGCGAACTCAAAGGGGGACTCGATTCTACCCAATTTCTAAGGTATCTTAAAGATAAAATGCAGTTGAACTGCATCAGATACACAACACTGTGCTACGATACTATAAAGCGAGTAGCGGTATGTGGTGGCACGGGCAGCTTCTTATTGGGAGCGGCAAAAGCGCAGGATGCTGACATATTTATAACTGCCGATTTTAAGTATCATGAGTTTTTCGATGCGGAAAATTCCATAATAATCGCCGACATCGGGCACTATGAAAGTGAGGTATTTACAAAAGAACTGTTACATGAGATTTTAAGCGAAAAATTCAATAAGTTTGCGCTCAATTTGTCGCAAGTAGAAACAAATCCAATTAGGTACATTTAAATACATGGAAAATACAGTAGCCCAAAAACTCGATGCGCTTGTAAAATTGCAATCCATTGATTCTAAACTGGATGAAATCAAAAAGTTAAGGGGTGATCTGCCTGATGAAGTTCAGGATCTCGAAGATGAAATAGAAGGTTACAATACACGCCTAGGCCGGTTTAATGATGAGTTACAGTCTTTAGAAGACGGCATCAAGGATAGCAAAACCGGGATTAAAGAATCTGAGAAATTAATCCAGAAATATAACGATCAGCAAACAAATGTCCGAAATAATCGCGAGTACGATGCGATTACCAAAGAAATAGAATTACAGGAACTGGAGATTCAGATTTTTGAAAAGCGAATTAAAGAATCAGGTGCTGGTATAGAAAGTAAGAAGGAGGATATTGAGAAGATAAAGGCACTGATCGATGAGCGAACCGCTGATCTTGAAAACAAAAAGAAAGAGTTAGAAGAAATACTCAATGATAGTAAAGATGAAGAGGCCAAACTTTTGACAGAGAGAGAAAAGGCTTCAAAAAAAATAGAAGATAAGCTACTTAAGTACTACGAAAAACTAAGGGCTAATCTTTCCAATGGGCTCGCTGTGGTTACGGTGCGCCGAGGTGCGGCCGAGGGATGCAACATAGTCATTCCGCCCCAAAAAATAGCAGAAATTAAAGAGAAGAAAAAAATAGTTATTGACGAACACTCGGGGCGCATTCTTGCCGATGTCGATATGGCTTCAATGGAAGTTGAAAAACCCAAAAGAACTACTAGGCGCAAGAAGAGCGAGGCCTAAGCTATTTTTACGAGATGAAGATTTTCAAAAAGGTGAGCCTTGCAGCTTGCCTTTTTTTGTGGATCAACGTTAGTAAGGCACAAGACTTTACACTGGATTCTTTGTCGGAAATGGGTTACACGGCCTTGTGGGCTCTTGAGTCACCGAGCGAGTTAAAAACAGAAAAGCCAGAGATTATTGAGATCTATATTCAAAGCCTTCACTTAGCCCTTCATACTATTTTAACCGGTGATGTCAACGAACTTCTAAGCTATGAAGATCAGTATGACCTGTTGGAAAATCTAATCAATAGAAAAGGAGATCGAGCGGACCTTATCTTCGTGAGATCAGAAATGTTACTGCATTATGCATTCGTACAACTTAAGTTTGAAAGCGAACTTCGCGCAGGTTGGGCGATAAGAAAATCGTATAGACTGGCCAAGCAAGGGCAGAATGACTATCCTGAGTATGTCCCACTCCATAAGACCATGGCTATACACCATATTATCATGGGGTCTGTACCCAAAAAGTATGATTGGATCATGTCAATTTTAGGATTAGAAGGGAATACGGATCGAGGTTTGGTTCAATTGCACGATTTCTCTACGACTACATCGATACTCAGCAATGAAGCTAAAGTCTTATTTGCGTTGATCAATGCCTACTTACAATACGATCAGCCGATAGTAACGGATGATCTAAATCTACCGAAAAGCCCGCTCTCAAGCTTGGCGAAAGTTTTGATTCATTTAAA
>JBCCIX010000131.1:0-9875 GCA_039028075.1 Bacteroidota bacterium
GGATAAAGCCGATGATGAGTTTGCAATTGCTGTAAACAAATACTACAGTGAAGATGAAGCCGAGGGAAGGAAATTTCATTTGCAGCCCTTGGCAAACATTTACTACAATGCCGACTGGTATTCTGGCGCTGTGAATAAAAATACCTTGTGGTCATTGGGAATCATAGGCGTTTTCATTGTGCTGGTAGGTTGCGTAAATTTTGTCAACCTGGCTTCTGCTCTGGCGCTTAAGAAATCCAAGGAAATAGGTATTAGAAAAACCATGGGTGCCGCAAAAGGACAACTCATAACGCAATCCTTATCTGAGACCTTTCTTGTTTCCTTAGTATCAGGCCTTTTGGCTGTGGGTGCAACCGAATTGTTAATACCATTATTTAATACTTACTTCTCCCTTGAACTTGTATTGGATGTTTTTACAGATGGCAATGTATCTCAGTTTCTAATGGCGGTAATTATTACCGTTACCCTTTTAGCAGGTCTTTATCCTGCCTTTGTGCTTAGCAGTTATAATCCTGTTAAAGCACTCAAGAATACTATGAATACCCCTTCCTCCAGCGCTTTAATTCTGCGAAAGAGCCTTATTGCGGGACAATTTGTGATTAGTCAAATACTCATTATCTGTACCATCATAGTGGCGAATCAGATGGAATATTTTAGATCAAAACCGCTTGGCTTTGAGACCGAGGCTATTATTAATGTTCCACTACCCGATAATGATAGAGACAAATTGGCTAGGTTTCGGGACCAAGTATTGACCAATAGCAACGTTGAGAAAGTGTCATTTTCTGTGGGAGCCCCCTCATCAAGAAATAATGTAAATAGCCACTTTTATCTGACCTCTGAAGGTAAAGAGAATAAACATGATGCTGAGTTTAAAATAGCGGACCACGCTTATCTTGAAACCTTTGGCTTGGATTTAAAATATGGCCGATGGTTCAACCCTAGCGAAGAAGATCAGGTGGAAAAGCAATTTGAGCTTCGTGATCTTTTGAAGGACAGCGATGAAGAAAAAGAAAATACCTTGATCAGCTATATACTAAATGAAACCGCAGCGAAAACACTTGGATTTTCCGATCCGGAAGAGGCGTTAGGTCAAACTATCATAACCGGTGTCGGCGATCTTCAGGGTGAAATAGTCGGCATCATCGCCGATTATCACCTTAAATCCCTCCATCAGAAGATTGAACCGGCGGTGATGTTGCCCTGGCCTTCTTTTTACTTCGATGCAGGTCTGAAGATTTCGACTGGTGACATGCCAGGTACTTTATCTCATGTCGAAAAGGCGTACGATCAATTGTTTCCCGATGAAATATTTGATTATAACTTTCTGGACGATACTATAGCGTCATTCTACGAGGCAGAAAAAAGGACTTACAGTCTGTTTAGCTTGTTTGCCATTATTTCTATTCTCATTTCTTGTCTCGGCCTTTTGGGCGTGATCTCATTTGTGGTGGCCCAGCGTACCAAAGAGATTGGAGTAAGGAAAGTGCTCGGAGCCAAGATCAGCGCTATTGTTACCCTTTTTTCTAAGGATTTTATGCAGCTGGTGGTAATCGCTTTTTTTATTTCCACGCCTATTGCATGGTATGTCATGGACACATGGTTACAGGATTTCGCCTACAGTATAGCCATACACTTTTGGGTTTTTGCCCTGGCGTTGATCATTTCGGGAATTATCACCTTTACGACCATTAGCGTGCAATCGGTAAAGGCGGCACTTGCAAACCCAGTGGATGCTTTAAGGGACGAATAATTTGACAAACGATGCTTAAGAATATTCTGAAAATTTCGATTCGAAACTTAAGTGGAAATTCCGGCCATTCATTGATCAATATACTTGGGTTGAGTATTGGAATCACTTCAGCATTGATCATAGCTTCTATTATTCGCTTTGATCTTAGCTTTGATAACTACCATGAATTGAAGGATCGGACTTATCGCTTGGTCTCAGATGATGTGACCAAGGAAAAAAGATCTGATCCAGGGATTCCATATCCATTACGACTCACGTTTCAAGAAGATTTTCCCGAAGTGGAATACTTGACTATGGTGGATAACAACATTTTGACAGGTCTGGTATCGGTAACTTCCGGAGGAGATGAAAACATTTTTGAAGAAGAGGATAGACACCAGGCTTTTGTAATGCCTGATTTTTTCAAAATATTTCCTCGTGATTTTTTAGTTGGCGACCCCGGGAAAGCCTTTGCAAACGGTAACTCAGTGGTGCTGTCGAAAACATTGGCAGAAAAGTACTTTGATGACTACGTATCTGCCGTTGGCCAAGTTATCAAAATTGAAAATACGCTGGAGTTAACGGTCACGGGAGTAGTGACAGATGCTCCTATGAATACTGACCTTCCCTTTAATATGCTGATCTCTTTTGATTCGGGGAGCAAAGAAAGAATATGGGATTCCTGGGGTTCTAGTTCCAGTTCGGTTCAGTGCTACATTACATTGAGTGAAAACGCTAATGTGAAAGAGTTTGGTGATAAGATCATTAATTACGTCCAGGAGCATAAACCTGAAAGTAACGTATCGATAGATAAAACATATGCCCAGCCACTTTCAGATATTCACCATAACCCTGACTACGGCAATTTCAACAGGCGCGTGGCCACTGAGGAGGAAATCTGGACACTCTTTACAATAGGTCTTCTGCTGATAGTGGCAGCCAGTATCAACTTCATAAATCTCAACACAGCCCAGGCCATCAAAAGGTCGAAAGAAATAGGGGTAAGAAAAGTACTAGGAAGTGGGAGGGGCTATCTTATTATACAATTTTTGAGTGAGTCGGCCTTAATTACATTTATTTCTATACTCATTTCTCTCGGAGTTATGGAAGTGGCCCTGATCGCAATAGAGCAGGTAATAGGTTATTCGCTACCACCTACCAGCTATGATGGGTCGCTATTTATTGTGTTAGCGGGGCTTTTTGTAGTCGTCACTGTTTTAGCAGGGCTATACCCAGCGGTGGTGGTGTCTGGTTATCAACCCATTGTGGCTTTAAAGAACAAAATATCCCCTAGTTATAAGAATGGATTTTCGTTAAGAAAGTCGCTTATAATTATCCAACTTTTAATTTCTCAGGCTCTCGTTGTTTGCGTGATTGTAGTGACTCTTCAGATTGATCATTTTATGAAAACACCAATCGGAGTAGATACTGAAGCCGTTATTGAATTTAGAATTCCGGCACCTGATGAGGTTGATCTCGTTTCGTTTCGAAATAATATAAAACGGCAGGCGGGTATTTCAAACATTACCTTTTCAAATACAGGAACCAGTTCAGGAAGTACCTGGAGTGGCCAGGCTAAATTCAGTAACAATGATGAAGTGGTACAAGAGCGTGTTCATGTCAAGTTGATTGACGAAAACTACCTGGATACGTACGGCCTAGAGCTTATTGCGGGTCGCAATGTAATCATGGACACTATCCCGCGCTATTTAATTAATGAGACTGCGTTACAAGCCTTTGGTGTCAACGATCCGGAGGAAGTTTTGGGCGCAACTTTAAATGTTTATGGTAGGGATGGAACGGTGATAGGCGTTATCAAAGACTTTCATACAGAGTCCCTGCATGAACCTGTTAATCCTACCACCCTCTGGGTGAGGGAAAACAGTTATTATTTGGGCGCGGCAAAGTTGGTGGGGACGAATTGGCAGGAGACGATAGCATTCATTCAAAACGAATGGGAAAAACTGTTTCCCGGCTACCTTTTCGACTATACATTTCTGGAGGACAGAATTGCGGAGTTTTACGAAGGGGAAAGACGAACAGCGAAAACATTCACCGTTTTTGCGTTCATCGCGATTTTGATCGGCGCTATGGGTCTTTTCGGACTGATATCCTACTTAGCAGGTGCTCGTAAAAAAGAAATCGGAGTCAGGAAAGTGCATGGCGCCCGAGTAGATCAAATCGTTCGTTTACTGTCTTTTGATTTTGCCAGGTTAGCACTACTGTCCTTTATTATAGCAGCCCCAGCGTCCTGGTACTACATGAATGACTGGCTTTCGCGCTTTGCAAATCGTATTGAAATTGACGTTTGGATTTTTCTATTGGCACTTTTGTGCTCACTACTGATCACCCTGCTTACGGTGAGTTTCCGATCGGTACAAGCAGCATCTGCCAACCCTGTAAATAGCTTAAAAGACGAATAAATACAATCGCTATGGTTAAAAACTACTTAAAAACAGCATTCAGGTACCTATTAAAGAACCGTGTATTCTCCTTCATCAACATTATTGGTATGGCCACGGGCCTTGCTTGTGTGTTGATCATTGCCAGTTACGTCAGACTGGAACTTAGCTATGATGATTTTCATGCCAATAGTGAATCGCTTTATCGTGTGACTGTGAATTGGGAGGATGATGGACAGCGCGTCAATACTGCGATGAACCATGCGCCGCTAGCGCCCATACTACAAGAATCCATTTCAGGAATTGTCAACACCGTAAGGATGTATCCGGTTGCCATCACGGGAAGTGCTGACAAACAGAACAAGATTAAAGAATCGGGATTCGTATTTGTAGACTCTACCTTTTTTAGAGTTTTCACCTTTGAAGCTTTAAAGGGTGACCTGACCAATGCACTGAACGCCCCGTTTTCAGTGGTGTTGAGCGAAAGCGCTGCTCTTCGGCATTTTGGTTCTACGGATGTCGTTGGAGAGGTTTTTTACTACGAAGACGATCGACGGCAATTACCCTTTAACATCACTGGTGTAATGGCAGATCTGCCTGAAAATACCCATTTTGACTTTGATATTGTAAGTTCCTTCAGCACTATGGATCAGATTATGTCTTGGTACAATAACTGGCACCACCCACCTATTTACCTCTACGTTCAAGCGCAAAAACAGAAGCAGCACATTGCCCTTCAGGAGGAGGTGAATGAATTTGTATATTCCAGACTACCCGACTATGTACAGGCTGAGAATCGAGTTTTTACGCTGCAGCCTGTTAGGGATATCCATCTGCATTCTGACCTGGAGAACGAATGGAAGGCAAATTCTCAATACCGATACGTAAAGATCTTTATCATCATTGCCTTGTTCATTCTGATCATTGCCTGTTTAAATTTTGTAAATCTCGCCACAGCCCGGTCATTGCAAAGAGCGAAAGAAGTAGGGATGCGAAAAACGCTTGGTGCTTCTCGAAAACAATTGATTTACCAGTATTTAGGAGAATCATTTTTAACTACGTTACTGGCCTTTGCCCTTGCCTTAGGACTTGGTGAACTCGTTCTTCGCTATCTGTTTGAAAATATCATTGAGCAAGAGCTTTCACTCCGTTTCCTATGGAGTGTTTCAGGCATCGCAGCTTGTTTGTTGGTCTATTGCGTCATTAGCTTTCTATCCGGCATATATCCGGCCTTGTACTTATCGGGTTACAGACCAATTAAGGCCTTAAGCCAATCCCACGAGAAAAAGGGCAGTAAATTCACGCTGAGAAGAACAATGGTGGTGTTTCAGTTCTTTATTTCCAGCTTACTGATAACCGGAACGTTGCTTGTAAGCAAACAAACGAGTTTTCTGCGCAACAAGGACTTGGGTTTTGACAAGCAGAGTATTGTGGCGATCACCCTACCGGATAAAGTTTCCCAAACCAACTACGCGGTGCTAAAAACAGCAATCGAAAAGGAAGCTAATGTAGAACACGTGGCTCTCTCCGCGGCGTTAATGGGAGGCAGTAGTTTTCACGGATTCCAAACTTACCCGGAGGGTATTCCCGATGGAACGGATTACTCACTAAAAACACTGGGTGTAGACGAGGATTTTCTTGAGACTTATGGTATTGAAGTAATAGAGGGTCGTGATTTCTCCAAGGATATAACGACGGACGAAACAGAAGCTATTATTTTAAATGAGGCTGCGGTAAAAAAGCTTGACTGGCAAGAACCAATAGGCAAAGAATTCGGCCTCACCATTTATACCGGTCGCGCGGAGCGCAGAAATGGAAAAGTTATTGGCGTGGTACCGGATTTTCATTTTGCCTCTTTGTACAACCGGGTTGAACCTTTGGTGATCTACATCAACAAACACCCGTATTACAGTGATTTTTTATCAGTGAGGTTCGCCAACAGCAACTTAGAAAATAATATCAAAATGTTAGCGGATAAATGGAAAGCATTTAATCCTGAAAAGCCTTTTGAATATGCTTTCATTGACGAAGAGCTAGATAAATTTTATACGAATGAAGTAAGAAAGTCTAAGATATTTACCGCTTTTTCTTTCTTGTCCATATTCATTTCGTGTCTCGGCCTCTTAGGTATATCAGCATACAGTTTACAGTTGCGCACTAAGGAAGTAGGTATTCGCAAAGTGATGGGTGCCGGTACGGTGAGCATACTCCACTTACTTTCCAGGGAATATGTGGTTATGGTGGTGATCGCAAATGTAGTAGCTATTCCTTTGGTCTGGTTTTTTGGGCTGTCTTGGCTTAATTCCTTTGAATACAAAACGAATCTTAGCCCGGGACTATTCTTGGTAGCGCTTGTAATAGCCCTAATATTGGCTGTGATCACGGTGTGTATACAAGTGTTTAAAACAGCGCTGATGAATCCGGTTAAAACGTTAAAGGACGAATAGTAATGGCGTTACTACAGGTACTTCGAGAATTAGGAAATGTTCCAGCATCAGTCCGACTGCAAGCGAACGCGGGTTTTATTTCTATCTACAGTGATCAAAGCACCTTGCCCCAGTTCCATGTTGTACTTTTCAAGTATTTTGACACATACCAGTCCTTGCTCTTCAGCTCGAAAATTTACAATTCTTATGATTCCTTTATGCAGATATCCTTTAACTATGGCCAGTTCACCGAAATCTTTGTCCAGTGTTATCCGTATTCTGTTTTGTTTATAAGCCAGATTCAAAATTTCCTCGTCACCCGGGTCTTCGAGAAAGTTTCCAACCCAAATACTGTCATAACCGGAATTTTGGAGTGCACTCATCGTGCCTCCCCAAATGCAACTGTCTACTATTACTTTCATACTGCTATAGGCAAATCGATTCGTTCGTGCGAAATCAATTTATGCGCGTATAAAAGACATGCTTTGATATCATCTGCCTCTAGCCATTGGTATCCTTTTAGAATTGTTTCAGGTGTATCACCTGCGGCAAGCATACCCAATATATGTTCTACCGCCAGTCTTTTACCTCTTATGTTGGGCTTACCACCAAAAATCTTGGGATCTACTGAAATTCTTTCCAGTAACTGCATTTCTTCCATAGTTAAATATACTGACTTCCTATTCAAAACGCTTAGAAAGCAATAAAACAACGTTAAACAAAAACCAGATATGATTAATAATTACATCAAAACAGCGTTAAGAAACCTCATCAGAAACAGAGTGTATGTAGGGGTAAATGTATTAGGTCTATCCTTGGGTATCGCCTGTAGTATAGTGCTTATCCTTTTAGCGCTTTACTCCAGTAGTTTCAATACCTTCAATGAGAACTACCATCGGATTTACCGAATAGTAAACACCTCTCAGGATGGTGCCGGTGGAGGACTGGATTACCAACCTGGTGTGCCTCTGCCTTTGCCTGAAGCGATTAAACTGGATTTTCCGGACTTTGAGCGCGTTGTATTTACTTCTGATCACTACGGGGAAACACATTTCACTATACACCCTGATGCGGAAATACCTCAATATTTTGAGTTAAACGACAATCGATTTGTTTACACGGATGGTGGGTATTTTAAGACATTCACTTACGATTGGCTGGAAGGGAATCAGGAAACTGCACTTGAAAGTCCTAACAAAGTTGTTCTCTCCAGATCAGTGGCTGACACCTTTTTTCCAGAAGGTAATGCTATGGGAGAAACCATCATTTTCAATAAGACTACTTCTTTTGAAGTAAGCGGCATTGTATCAGATCCGCCGAAGAATTCCGATATGCCTTTTGATGTACTCTTTTCAAAAGCTACCATACAAAAAAGGATAGATGAGAATAGGTGGAACAGTACCAGCAGCGGTGATCAATGTTATATTTTGTTAAAGGAGGGCGATGATCCGTCTCGCTATGAAGCAAGGCTGGCACAATTCGTAGATAAGTATTACGATGAGGAAGATACGGACCAGTATCATCTGCAACCGATGAGTGATCTTCATTTTAATAAAAACTGGAGTAACTACAGCTATTCTAGCATTGGGAAACCTCAAATTCTTGTCATGTACATAATTGCCGTGTTTCTCATTTTAACCGCATGCGTTAACTTTATTAATCTCTCTACTGCGGTCGCCTTGAAACGCGCCCGAGAGGTTGGTATACGAAAGGTGTTGGGTGGAACCCAAAACCAGCTTATCTTCCAATTTTTGGCGGAGTCTTTTGGTATCGTATTCATCTCGATTTTGGCTGCTTTAGGTTTGGCGGAATTACTGATTATGTACGTTAATCCTTTTCTAGATGTGCTGCTGGATATTGATCTTAGGGACCCTGTTTTTGTCGGCTTGCTGGGGTTAGGCACGGTCTTAATTACCCTGCTAGCTGGTTTTTACCCCTCTGTAATTTTATCTCGATTTAAACCGGCACTGGCTTTGAAGAATTTAATAACGGCCAGGCACAGTGGTAAAATCTCCCTTAGAAAAGGGTTGGTGGTATTTCAGTTCTTTATTTCCCAAGTATTCGTAATCGGTACCATTGTAGTATTGTGGCAAATTGAATACATCCAAAATAAGGACTTGGGGTATAAGCCGGATGCAGTGATCAATGTAAGAATCCCTGAAGACGATGCCGAAAAGAAAAAAACACTGCGCACCCAAATCTTACGCATTGCAGGAGTTGAAAATGCCAGCATTACGTTCAGCACGCCTACTTCAGGATCTGTATCCGTCAGCAATTTTAAGGTGGAAGGTGACCCGGATGATTTTTATGCAGCCATGAAGTTTACGGATGAAAACTATATCGATACCTACGGTATTGATTTGATAGCCGGTAGGAACATACAACCTTCTGATACCCTCAAAGAAGTTTTGGTGAATGAAAAGTTATTGCATTATATCAATTATCAAGGTGCCCCGCAAGATGTCCTAGGTAAGCAGCTCAGGGTTTGGGGAGGTAATGTACCCATTGTTGGGGTAGTGAAGGACTTCCATTCCCAGTCGCTGGAAGAAGATATCACCCCCATTCTAATGTTTAGCCATCTTAATGCTTACCGAATGATAGGGATTAAGGTAGGCCTTGAAAACTTCGAATCGGTCAATACACAAATTAAAGAGGAATGGAAAACGCTCTATCCGGAGTTTGACTACGATTACGAGTTTCTCACTACAGATCTGGCCAACTTTTATGATGATGAGCGTAAGATGGCAAAAATATTTACCTCTTTTTCCATTGTTGCGATCGTTATCGGGTGCTTAGGTCTCTTTGGTTTGGCTTCTTTCATGGTGAATCAAAAAGTGAAAGAAATAGGGGTGCGTAAGGTATTGGGGGCCACTGTATCGGGAATAGTAGGGATGTTTTCGTGGTCATTTTTTAAGCTTATCGGCCTAGCCTTCATTTTTGCTTCGCCTGTGGCCTGGTATGCCATGCAGGAATGGTTATCGATGTATAAATACAAAATTGATATGGGGCCGGTCATTTTTCTTAATGGTCTCCTCATCACGTTGAGTCTTGCCATTTTTACGGTAGGTTTTAAGTCCGTTAAAGCGGCTACGGCAAGCCCAGTGGATAGTTTAAGGGATGAATAATAACCTCATGTTAGCAAATTTTTTACTATTAGCCGCCAGACAGTTTAGGCGAAACTTTATTTACACCACGATCAATGTGTTGGGCTTATCGGTAGGGCTTGCCGGTAGCTTTGTGATTGGAAGCTGGGTTTTACAAGAGGTGAGTTACGACAAACACTTCGAAGCAAGCGATCGAATTTACCGGGTATCC
>JBCCIX010000132.1:0-9856 GCA_039028075.1 Bacteroidota bacterium
AAGTAGCCGTAGCTCCTAAGACTATTACCCTAAGTTGCCTTAAATTTTGTTTTACTTCACCTCATTCTATAGTTTAGGTAATGTTAATTTACCATGAACGGGCCGATTGATTAAATTCAGTCGGCCTTTTTCTTAACTTACGAGCGTTGAACTTTCGCCGGCGAGGAGATGAACTTTAGGCAGAACAGCATAAAATGAAAATACTGAGAGCACTTCATGCTGCATATATTTTTATCTGCTTTTCGCTACTTTTTGCGGTATTTCTGCCTTTATTACTTGTTCCTATCATTTTCAAGGAAAGACATGCCCTAACCGGTAGGTTTAACCGCTGGTGGGCACATCTCTTTTTTGCTGTTACCTTTTTCCCGAAAAAGGTGGTGGTTCATGCGGAAATAGATCGAAAAGGCCAATACATCTTCTGTCCGAATCACTTTTCATATTTGGATATACCTACCATGGGCCTTAACCCCGTGAATTCAATCTTTGTCGGCAAAAATGATATGGAGAGGATTCCTATTTTTGGTTTCATGTATAAGAAGCTTCATATCACCGTGGACCGTGAGAGCCTTAAAAGCAGATACGCAACCGTAGTGAAATCTGGCGAAGCTATTGATGTGGGAAAAAGCCTTATGATATTTCCTGAAGGTGGGATTCTATCTCAAAAGATGCCAGAGATGCATCGATTTAAAGATGGTGCCTTTAGAATCGCCATAGAAAAACAAATTCCTGTGGTACCCGTTACCATTCCTTTTAATTGGATAATTTTACCTGATGACAGTTTGTTGCCTAGACTACACCAATTGAAAGTAGTCTTTCATAAACCAATTCGCACGGAAGGTTTGAGGTTAGAAAATCTTGAAAATCTTAAACAGCAAACATTCAATGTGATCAATGCTGAATTAGAACGGCATTTAAATGAAAATAGATAAAGAACACCTGCATAAAATAGCCCACCTAGCCCGTCTTGAATTTGACGATAGCACCGCCGAAGCAATGATTGAGGATATGAACAAGATTATTTCGTGGGTACAAAAATTAGATCAGGTGAATACCGATGGAGTAGAACCGCTTACTACGATGTCTCATGAAATAAATGTGTTACGGGAAGATGAAGTAAAAACCCATTTAAATCATGAACGCGCACTGAAAAATGCACCAGAGAAGGACGGGAATTTTTTCAAAGTGCCAAAAGTAATCGAATAATATGCAATCATTTCTGTTTTGGACGAGCTGGCCTCGTCCGTATAAAGCATTATATACGCTGCTGGTCATTCTGTTTGTGGCGGTTTTAATGTGGTTCTGGTATGCCCTGTTCAAGGGCAACGGCACTTTCCTTGATTGGCAAATACAAGGGCAATCAGAAGGGACAGAAGTCCGAATACAAACCGTTCAGGTAGGTCCTTTTAATTTGACAAACAGCGCTGAAAATACCATTTACACCCAGCGATTTGCAAGCTCCGGGCCGGCTGCTAATGCATGGTCTTACTACCTGTTTCTAATTATTACCACAGTATGTTCCTGTGTTTTAATTACGATCATCTCAACGCTACCCAAGTTCTCTTTTTATATGGGTGCCGGATTTGTGGTACTCTACTTTATGAACCTGAAGCTAGAGTTATTGTATCTTTTTGGCCTGGAAAACAAAATCGGACTAATTATTGGTATCATTTTGTTCCTGCCCACCGCATACTATTTTAATAGAATAAGAAATGACTGGCCCTTTAGCGTCCGGCTGGTCACCTTCTTTCTACTTTTCGTACTAATGGGGCTCCTAGTGCAGTTTGCTGCTGAAGTTGAACGGCCTTTCCTATATGTGGCAGCGGCAAGTATTCTGAATCCTATTGCAATTGGCTTGGCCTTCACGTTATTGGTAGCTCATGAGATCATCGGAGCGGTGATCTTACTGGTTACCCAATCCAACACTACTAGGTCTAAAAAAACACTTACTCATTTTCTAATTATCACTTCTATCTATTTGGTCAATCTACTTCTGGCTTATCTACATGAAACCAAAGTTATTGATTGGGATTTGGTTTACGTTAATCCCTTTTTTCTGCTTACCATTTCAGCAGCTTTAGGAATCTGGTTGTATAAATATCGAGAAGTGCAATATCGTTACCTGTTCGAATTCTTACCTTTTGGCGGACTGTTTTATACTGCGATGGCTATTTGTTGTTTTGCCGCTACAGCGCATTTACAAAGTACCGGTAATGATCCCGGTCTTGAAAATTTCAGAGACTTCATATTATATGGACACCTGGGCTATGGAGTTATTTTTGTACTCTACGTGCTCGCAAATTTTATACAGCCCCTAAAAGACAATATGAAAGTATACAAGGTGCTTTATACTCCTGTCAGTATGCCTTTTTTTACGTATCGTATTGCCGGTTTGATCGCCTTCGTTGCGCTAACGCTTAAATCTAACTGGGAGGTGCCTTTGAATCAGGGTATATCGGCATATTACAATGGACTGGGGGACTTGCATCTGGCCAATAATGAACAACTTTTGGCGGAAAGCTACTTTGAAGAAGCAGGACGTTATGGTTATAATAATCACAAGTCCAACTTTTCTCTCGCCACGTTTTATTCTGCGGGCCGAGAGACTGAAAAAGCTGCAGTAAAATATAAAGATGCCCTTGCCAAATGGCCCTCGCCGCAAGCCTATGTCAATCTAAGTAACTTGTATTTAGACGACGATCGTTTTTTTGACGCACTCTTCGTGATGAAAGATGCGGCAGAGGTATTTCCCAAGAATACACAAATCCAAAACAACTTGGGATTGCTGTACAGTAAAACGGATATCTTGGACAGCGCTATTTATCACCTTGATAGAGCTTACGCTAACTCAGCTAATAAAACTGCTTCAAGCAATATCTTGGCAATAGTAGCCCGAAGTGATTTTCAGTTGGATGCCGACTCTGTACTGGCGGATTATGCGGTAGATCAAGACCCCATATCCGTGAACAATAATTATGTGCTTTTTAACAATGCATCTAAACCACTTAAGCAACCCTATGCGATTAAAGATACGGCATTGAGTTTCTTAGAGGCATCCATTTTATTTAACCAGTCATTTAACCATCTATATGCCGAAGACTCGCTGGAAACGCTAAACATATTTGATCTGGCTGACAAATCTGTTAATGCCGGTGCACGCGAGCAACTTGAATACGTAGCGTGTTTGAATCTGTATAAGAATCAGAACGTTAATAAAGCGTTCAGAAAGCTTAACTGGACCGCTAATGGAAGCCTTTCGAACGGCGGTAAATTCTTTAATCTCATTGGTACCTGGGCTCTACAGCAGAACGCCCCGGATGTGGCAGCACAATATTTTAAATGGGCTGAAGACAAGAAATGGGCTGAAGCCAAGTTTAATAGGGCCATAGCACTAAGTGAAATTGGCAGTGTTGAAGATGCAGCAGCCATCTGGAGAGAGTTTTCTAAAGGTGATGACGTAGAGGCCCGGGAAATTGCCCAAACCATGTTAGACTTACTCAACGTAGATTTATCTAACTTCTCCCAACTGGAAGATTATCAAAAATACTTGGTTATACGATACCAAATGAACTCGCAGGATATTTCTACTTTCAGTGACCTTATTGCAACTATAGCTGACCTTAACTACCGGGGTCAGGCCTATTTAGATCTAAGTAAAAAATTATGGAAGCAAGATAGGGTAGATGAAGCTATCTTGGTTTACCAGAAACTTGGAGAAGTTCAAATCAGTGACAAGCGGCTTTATGACAAAGCTCTATGGCATGAGTTAAAAATGCTGGCTTATACAAAGAAAATCCGTCAACTCGCTGAAAAAATTAATCAAGGTGTTCAATTCAACAGCAAGCGTTTACTTGAGAAACATTTTTATACCGGTTTAGTAATGGAAGCATCAGGGGATACCGCTACGGCCCGTCAGCACTACGAACTCATCGCCTATATGAATCCGTTTTTTGAAGAAGCAGTTATCCACTGTGCAGAATTTATGAGTGCTAGGGATGGCTTTGAAGCCTATAAGATTTTGCTGAGTGCCCTTGAAATTAATCCTAACTCAATCAAACTTTTGAAAGCATACATCAAGCAATGTGCCCGAGTTGAATTGACAACTTACGCTGAAAATAGCCTGGTAGCGCTTCAAGAACTTGTGAGCAAGGCTGAGTTTGAGCAAATTAAAAATGAATATGAAGCCTTGTTAAAACAGGTTATTCAAGAAGCAGAAAACTTTTAAAGTACAGACTCCTCCGACTTATAGCGCTTGCAACTGTCCATGATCTCTTCCGTTATGATTTTGGAAAGATTGAGGAATATGGAAAATGATTCATCGGCCATTAGTTTTTCATGTACCACAAGACCGACCGTTTCTTCCTGAATAGCTTTGACCTCTTCTAAAAGCGCATCTCCATCAGTAGAACAAGCCAAAGCACCGATCTGCGCTCTGATGGCCAATAGTTTCTTATAGTATACATCAATTTTGTCCTTTTTCCTTGATTTTTGCCATCTCGATACGGAATAGACCGTACTAGCCAATGCAACAAATATGGAAATGATCACACTAAAAACCTCCGCATACTTCTCCAAGAAGGTAGGCTCATACCTTTCCAAATAATCTCTTGCTCCTTGATGTAGTTTAATATTGAGTATATCCGGATCAAAATTTCCCGAAAAATCGTGAAACAACGGATTGATAGTATTTATCTCTTGCTTGTTTTCGTCCAGGGCTTTAATAACATCGTAAACTAACTCCCGGTCCAGGTTCTTATGAGTGACCAGGACGGCTTCAATTTCCAGAGTCAAAATGGCCTCCTCGGTGTAATCACCGTAGACATCCTTGGCAATCACAAAAGGACTGAATTGCGGATATCTGGTACATATGCCTTCAACCAACGACCCTTTACCCAATGATTCTACATCATCAAAACTAAAAAGCTTATATCCACTTAGATCCCGCAGCTCATCGTTTCCCAGCAGATCGGTAAACGTAAACAACACATCTGCATCAAATAACTCGTGATCAGACAACAAGGTCACTTCCCCACTTCTGATACCATAATCACGCATTAATTCTGTTAAAAAACGATAGGTTCCCGAACCAGGCGCTCCGGCATACACTTTATTACCCTTAATTAGATCTTCTACGGTAGAATAAGTCTGGTCTCTTCTGTGCAATACGTGTAATATCTGGGGATAGAGCGGCATGATGGACCTTATGTCATCAGAAACAATGGTGTAATTATCAACAACACTAAAATCAATTGCACCCGACTTTATCGAATCGAGGCCTGAACTTGTTAGAATGCCGTTAGTAAGAACAAAGTTGTAGGCCGTATTTTCATTTAAAATGGCCGCTATTTGGTTGGATAAATAATTCTGAGGTTCCTGATAGTCTGCCGAGATACGTAGTTGCTTTTGCTGACCTCCACAACCTACAAGGAGAAAGGTTGAAAGTATTGCCAATGAAATTAGGGAGACTTCCGGTAGCCTCATTTGAATTTTTACCCCAATCGCTGTTCGCTCTTGTACCAAACCTGGGCATGGGGTTTTTAGAAGTCGTTTTAAACCCCTCAATTAATTTTACCTGTTTTCGTGTATTGTTTGTAATTACCTTGAGCCGACTCTTTATTCTCTTTCGGATTCCGCAGCCACAATTCCCTTCCGTTAACTGATAACGTACGTTCAAACAGGTACAGTTGCCCGTTTTCTATTAAGAAATTATCGTATTTAGGCGTTGTAGCTCTTCCCATAGCTAAAGTCATAGAACACCAACCTCCGTAAGCTGGCAAATACTTGTTAGGAGAAAGTAAAAATTTTGCTTTATGAGCTTCACTTGAGAAAAAATAAGTTATGCCTTCATAATCAACTAAAATATCCTCCTTCCCAAGAACCGCTTTATTTTGATCGAAATACCCAATAGGGTCATAACCTCCCAAACCGATATGCCCATCATAGGTGCAATATTTTAGTGTATCCGCCACTGATTGAGCACCAGATAAGCTGGGAATAAAAAATACCAATATTAAAAATTTGTGCATAGCCATTACCGTGGGGTTCAATGTCTAAACTGTCATTTTTCTGGTCAAGTTCTGTGAATACTGTCTTTACGGTGACAAGGTGGTGAAATAAGTTAAAAACGTTGACTTTATCTTTATTGACATACATTTGCAGGCACAATAAAAATAAGCTTGATGGACTTAAAAAATGTACAACTCAAAAGCACCCACGAAAAATTAGGTGCTAAAATGGTACCATTTGCCGGTTATAACATGCCGGTAAGGTATAGTTCGGATAAGGAAGAACACAACATAGTTCGAGAAGGGGTTGGCATTTTTGACGTGTCTCATATGGGTGAGTTTTTGATCTCCGGCCCAAATGCTATGAACTTAATTCAAAAAGTGGCTAGCAATGATGCCTCCAAGCTCACGATTGGGAAGGCACAGTACAGTTGTTTACCTAATGAGAACGGAGGAATAGTAGATGACCTACTAGTTTACCAAATAAAGGAAGAGGAATATATGCTCGTAGTAAATGCTTCGAACATTGAGAAGGACTGGGCCTGGATCTCGAAATATAACGATGATGTTGGCGCTGAAATGCGCAATATATCGGATGACTTTTCCCTCTTTGCGGTGCAAGGGCCAAAGGCCATAGCAACTCTTCAGAAACTGACACCGGTAGACTTATCGGCCATTAAATTTTACACTTTTGAAGTGGGTGGTTTTGCAGGCGTTGACTATGTTATTCTTTCGGCGACGGGATATACGGGGGCAGGTGGTTTTGAGATATACCTGCACAATAAAGACGCCGAAAAAATTTGGGATGAAATCTTGAGAGCTGGAGAAGAATTTGGCATTAAACCTGTAGGACTCGGTGCTCGCGACACACTTCGAATGGAAATGGGGTATTGCCTTTATGGCAATGATATTGATGATACTACCTCTCCCCTTGAGGCGGGACTTGGCTGGATAACCAAGTTTACCAAAGACTTTGTAAATAGCGAGTATCTTAAAAATCAGAAGGAAGAAGGGGTTACTAAAAAACTTGTTGGTTTTAAAATGGAGGATCGGGGGATACCACGTCAGGGCTATGAAATAACGAATAGCGAGGGTAAAGCCATAGGAAAAGTCACTTCGGGTACCATGTCTCCCACACTTTCTATCGGAATAGGTTTAGGTTATGTTAAAAAAGAATATGCTACCCCCGAAACAACGCTTTACATTTCAATCCGGGATAAGAATTTGAAAGCAACCGTAAGTAAATTGCCTTTGATCTAATGAAGACGTTAGACGTATGCCTAAGCCCGGATCTTATCCATTTGCACGACCTCGAAAACAAGAATGTGGTAATTGTAGACATTCTGAGGGCCACTTCGTGTATAGTGGCCGGCTTGGCCAGCGGAGTCGAGCATATTATACCGTTTGCTAACTTGGAAGAGAGTCAAAAGATGAAAGCCAATGGGTATCTCATAGCGGGGGAGCGCAGCGGAGAGAAAGTGGCAGGATTTGATCTTGGAAATTCGCCTTTTGACTACATGGACCACGCTGTAAAAGGCAAAAAAATAGCCACAACGACTACGAACGGCACTTTAGCGATTGAGAAATCCAAAGGAGCTAAAAATGTAATCATTGGCGCTTTTTTAAATATCAACGCCGTAGCTGAATTTCTGATTCAGCAGGATGAAAGTGTAATTATCTTCTGTGCGGGATGGAAAGGTAAAGTTAACCTTGAAGATTCGCTTTTCGCCGGGGCTTTGGTAGAATTACTGCAGAATGATTTTGCTAATGAATGTGATTCGCCTCTCTTGGTTCAATCCGCTTATCAAAGTATGCAACATGATCTACTAGGATTTGTAGAGAACTCATCGCATGCCAAACGCCTGAACAAGCTTAGCATTCTTAAAGACACGGCGTATTGTATGCAGTTCAATGCGTTTGACATAGTGCCACGACTAAAAGATGGCAGGTTAGTACTAGCCTAGCTTCTCATTGTTTTTATGTCGGTCCTTATCACGTAGTGATTTCTTTTCAAGGTTCTGTTTAAATGCCTTTGTTAAATCGATGCCCGTCTGATTGGCCAAACAGATCAAAACCCAGAGTACATCCGCCATTTCGTCGCCTAAGTCTTTTTGCTTATCACTTTCCTTTTCTGACTGTTCGCCGTAGCGTCGGGCCATTATTCTGGCCACTTCACCTACTTCTTCGGTCAAAATTGCGGTGTTGGTTAACTCATTGAAGTAACGAACACCGGTAGTGTTGATCCATTCATCAACTATCTTCTGGGCTTCTTTTAGGGTCATTTTCTATCTTTTGTATCTATAATGATCGTAACCGGTCCATCATTTACCAGATTAACTTTCATATCAGCGCCAAATTCACCCGTCTCTACGGGCTTGCCTAGATCTGAAGAGAGTTGATCGATAAATTTTTCATACAAAGGGATGGCCAGCTCTGGTTTTGCCGCTTTACTATATGAAGGCCTGTTACCCTTTTTTGTACTGGCAAGCAAAGTAAATTGACTTATGATAAGCGCATCTCCTCCCACATCAATCAAGCTTTTATTCATCACGCCTTGTGTATCACTAAATATCCGAAGATTTGCTATTTTCTTGCTTAGCCACTTGATATCTTCCTGATCATCTTCGACTTCTACACCCAAAAGTACCAGTACCCCTAAGCCTATTTGCCCTTTTACGTTGTCGGCTATTTTCACTGATGCCTCCGAGACACGTTGTACCACTGCAATCATTTCAAGGTTATTTTTCAGGAGGCACATAATCCATGGGTAATATACTCGCCATGGTTCCGGTCCAACTCCAATATCCTTCCACATAGGTCGACCTCACATCCTCATAATATCCATTATCATATAGTCTTAGTGTATCTTTTATATGTAACCTCGATTCTTGCCAGCTTGGGGTAGATCTGGATTTAAAAGGATATTCAATTGCCTCTTTGGCTCCTTTATATACAATTTGAAGCATACCGCGGTAGTTGACCCTATCTCCCTCCATAAGCTCCTTCCCCGTTTTAAACTGCCTGCCCAGGCTGTCGATTACTTTGGCTTTCCTGCGCTCTCTCAGGTAGTAAGAAAGACTATCATCAGGTTTTAGTGTACCTGTACCATTTACGCTAATGGTTACTGCCCCACCTGAAAGCTCGGTCCGTTTACCACGATAACGGGCAATTCGCTCATTGATTAACTCGTCAGGCAGGCGATCAGGGTTAGGGATTTTGAATATCTCGAATACAATGAACTTATCATTTGCAAAATTGCCCTGAGCCATTGACCTGAAAAAATGAAGTAAAGAACCCTTATACTCTTTTTTTCGATTGCGTTCCCAGCGTCTTTGAACGGCTTTGTTCTTAGGCTCCAAAAAGCTGAACCTTGGCACGCCGTAATAAGCCAGTTGACCTTTTCTATACTCCATTTGAAAGGAGACCATATCATAAGTGACCATATATCCTAGCCATTCGTTTTTAATAACCAAAGGTTCGCGTGCATGGGCGTAAAGTGTTTTTTGGCCGGTATCGTCATAAAACGCTAATTTCTTCTTATTCAGGATTTCGGTTTTCTCACTTGCCGGGGTTGTGCCTAAAAAATAACCTTGAAATGATTGAAAATTTCGTTTCCAGTTCGACGTGTCTGCCGTAACAAAAACTTCCGGAAGACTAACCACTTCAGGGAGTAGTTCAATTTGAACCTCTATCACTTCATTGGCGGTAACTTCAATCGATTTTGAGTAGGTGTTATAACCCACAAAAGATACGGTGAGATCATATTTGCCCTCCGGAAATCGGTTTAAAATAAAAGTACCATCCGGGTTCGATGTCGTTCCGATCATGGTACTGGCGAAATATACATTTGCGAA
>JBCCIX010000133.1:0-9854 GCA_039028075.1 Bacteroidota bacterium
AACTCGGAAAAGGTCATGATCAGGGTATCATCAAATCGATTGCCCATTTTAAGATCATCTACAAAAGCGCTGACCGCCTCACTATACTGTTTTAAGAGCCTTCCCTGTAGCCATTTCTGACCGGCATGGGTGTCAAAACCGGAGAGCGATACATAATAAATTTGAGTCAGGGCATCGGAGTTAACCAATTGTGCTACTTGCTGTAGTTGCTTCCCAAGTTCATTATCCGGGTAGTCCACTCTGGAGCGATAGGTCTTGGTTTTTTCGAATAGGTATTCCGCCGATTCCGTGGTTGCCCGCAATGTTTTATACAGATAATCCGCTTGTTGATGGTGATGTTCTTCCTGACGGCTTAGCGCCTGCAGGTAAGGGTGTTTGGTGGTACGGTAGAGCATTTCCGGACTGCGGAGTGCTAGGCCTTTTACAGCATGGCCTTTCATAGCGAGGCTCAATGAATCGTTGATCTCTAGGGCATGCGCATTACTATTTGGCAGTCCCTGGCAATGGTTATCTAAAAATCGACCTACCCACCCTGATGTCAAATATTCATCCGAGTCGCTTCCGGTATGCCAAATATCCATGGATCTGAAATGCGAACGATTAGGATTAGGGTAGCCAATGCCATTTAAAATCGATACTTCGCCATTATCGAATAATGAAGCAAAATTATAAAAGTTTTTATGAAATGCGGCCTCTTCATTTATAGGAATTAGGTCTTTTTGATTCAAACCGAGACCTGGGCGTGCTTTATGGTACAGGTCATTGCCCCAGGGTACAATCGTGTTGAGCCCATCATTGCCTCCGGAAAGTTGTATTACCACAAGCTTTCTATGTTGTTCTGAGCCTAAGTTCGTGCCAAACGCCTGTAAAAATCTAGGCACAAGTAGCGCCGTGGTTGATAATGCGCTTCCCTTTAAAAAGTCTCTTCTATTTATGCCCATAGCTATATTAGTTGAAATTCTGGTAACATCATGGTGCGAATAACCGCGCTCTCAGGGCCTTCGTCTCGAAGGTAATTTTTGATTAAACCTGCCTTTGAGGAGGCTTCGGTTTGAAGAAAATAATTTAATACGTTGGTGATCATCTCCTTTTGATCCAGGTTTTCAAAAACAGGATGAATTGCAGACCAATCGCTCTGATTGTTTGACCATTTGGATACACGCTCGTATTCAAAGAATAATGGAGCCAGGTTCATTCTAAACAATAAAGAGGTACTATCAATCCAGGTTTGACCGCCAGGCCACCCGGCCACGTTGGGCGGATTAAACACCATTTGCCCCAATACCTTTTGAACTCTAAGCCATAATTTCTCGTCTTTCACCTGAAGATCAAATAGTCTCCTATACCGGACGATAAGTTCAATGGGTGAGCTGATTTTAGTGCCGACGTTATGAGGTTCGTAAAACCAATCGGCTAAAAATATCGCCTCCAACAGTGACTGGATGTTATAATTACTATCGAAAAATGACTTGCTTAACTGTCGGACGTGGTCCTCGTTAACGTTTTCATTGACGAAAAAGGAGTATATTTTCGAGGTGATGAACTCAGCGGTCCTTGGGTTTTCCAGGATAAAATCTATGATATCATCTCCGTTCCAATCCCCCGTTTTACCAAAAACTGTTTTATCTCCGAAGTCATGTTGCTTTGCGTTAAAGAAGAATTTACCGCCTTTATCGACTTGCCATCCGGTAAAGGCACAAGCTGCTTCTTTGATATCTTCTTCCGAGTATTGCCCTTCACCTAAGGTAAACAACTCCATAAGTTCCCGCGCAAAATTTTCGTTGGGGGATCGCTTTTTGTTCTGATGGTTATTCAAAAAAATGAGCATAGCCGGGTCTTTGGCTATCGCATGAAGTAAACTTCTGAAGTTGCCTAGTGCGTGCTTTCTCAAGGTGTTATTTTGGACCTGTAGGAGGTAGGCAAATGGTACTTTAGTAGCAAAGTGCCCATGCCAAAACAAGGTCATCTTTTCGCGAAGCTGGGCTCTTTCCACCGTCATCTTTTCCAACCAAGCCAGATTAAGCGATTTTACCTGTTCTTTGGAGCGTAAAATGAGCAAAGCAATTTTCAGATTGGATGCCTCTTTTCCGCGAACTGGATTTCGTAATCGATCAAGATCGTTTACCGGTTTTGAGTCATCAAATAAACTTTTGACCAACTTCTCTCGCGGCTTGTTAGCTAGTTTTTGAATTTTCAGCGGTGACTCTCCAAAACCGGCACGAAGGAATAGATGCTGAACTTTTCGCTGCGTATTGACCATAGTTACGTTGTTATTTACATTAGACTAGTAATACAGATGAAGGTTTAAAATACCCTACGGTTTTAATTTTCAATCATCAAATTATAGTGCACAAATAATAGGCCAAATCACAATGTCTAGAGGTGATTTGGATTGATGAATGCTCCAATGCGATGTAGTTCAAATTTGATATTTCCGAATTGGAGCGTATTTGTGATTTTTAGTCGTCAGACCACTTTGAGTGGTCTGACGACTGTCTTCCAATTTACTACTCACTCATAAGCCACTTCCGCCATTCATCATTCTGCTCGTCTTACCTAGTGTATTCAACGTGATATTTAGAAAAAAATTGAACGATGAAAAAAACATTAACACTAGTACTCGGCATGCTCATAGCGGGATTAGCATGGGCAACGGAGAAAAAATTTGAAACACAGTACTTCTCGATTGAAGTAAAGGGGAAAGGAACACCCATGCTTCTTATTCCAGGATTGTCCAGTTCAGGAGAGGTTTGGAAAGGTACCGTAGATAAATTTTCAACTGACTATACCTGCCACGTGTTGACCTTGGCCGGATTTGCCGGTCAACCTGCGGTCCAGGGAGACGTCTTTCTGCCCAAAGTGAAAGATGAAGTAATACGTTATTTAGATACTTTAGACGAGCCTGCGGTACTGATGGGGCATAGTTTGGGTGGTTTTCTCACGTATTGGATTGGTTCGGAACGCCCTGATTTATTGAAAGCCGCAATTTCCGTAGATGGCGCCCCATTTTTAGGCGCGTTGCAGATGCCGGGCCTTTCAGCAGATAGTATAGCTAAAGCGGCGGAACAGATGTATCTTGGTATGAAGTCGCAGACAGAAGAGCAGTTTAAAGCGTACCAACCGTATATCTGGAAAACTATGATTCAAGATCAGGAGCTGGCGAATAAATGTATGAAGTGGGGTGTGACTTCAGACAAGAATGCAGTAGCAAGAGCCATGTATGAGCTGAATACTACAGATCTTAGACCCGAGTTGACAAAAATGGAGGTTCCTACACTACAGTTGTCCGCATGGGCGGCTTATAAACAGTATGGTTCTACGCGACAGTTCGTAGAGACGGCGTACAAAGATCAGACTAAGCTACATCCTAATATTAAAATTGAAATACATGATGAGTCGTGGCACTTTATTATGTTTGATGAACCGGAATGGTTCTATTCGCAAGTAGAAACCTTTTTGGTTAAGAGTTGATCTTCTGAAGGTGGGTAAGAATACTATATATTGGATATGTCAGATAGCTGGATGGGGTCTATATGGCCTTTTCGGCCTGGCTATGATGGCTATCTTTTCTTCTGCACAGCTACCTACTTTTTTCATACTTAATCAATTTTTAATTGTTGGCATTCAGCTTTTAATGTCCCATGGGTTGCGATTTTGGATTAAGCGTTATAAGATTTTTGAGAGGCCCACGGTTCAATGGGTTTTCCTGTTACTCGGCGGGATAGTGGTCATTGGTTTTTTAACCCAAGTGATCGTTACGCCTATGATTTTATTAATAACTCCGGAGAACCTAACTTCTAGCTATAAGTTCGTTCATTCGCTGGGCTACTTTGGACAAGCTATTTTCATCTTTGCTATCTGGTCGGCCATTTACGCGGCAGTTCATTTTGTGCGCAATTATAAGCAGGCCGAAATTGACAAATGGAAGCTGGAAGCAGAAGTGCAAAAAGCAGAGTTAATGGCGCTAAAGGCGCAGATTAATCCTCACTTTATCTTTAATGCGCTTAATTCCATCCGATCCTTGATCGCAGAAGATACCGAAAATGCGCGGTCGGCGCTGACTAAGCTTTCCAATCTTTTAAGGTATGCTATTCAGTTCCAGGCCCGTGAGTTGGTTACGGTAAAAGAGGAGTTTGAAATTGTAAAGGGATATTTAATGCTGGAAAAAATTCAATTGGAAAATAGACTAGCCGTTGAATGGAGTGTTTCTGAGGATGTACTGGAGGAATTTATTCCGGCTATGAGCATTCAGCTTTTGGCGGAAAACGCCATTAAACACGGTATTTCAAGTTTAAGTCAAGGGGGTACGGTAAGAATATCGGCTCAAAAAGACCGGGATAATGGGCTAAATATCGCTGTTGAAAATACCGGCAAGCTTACAGTAAATGGAAAATCCAAGGGTACGGGAATTGGATTGAATAATGTGGAAAATAGAATTAAAGCACTTTTAAATGCCAAAGCGTCAATAGGATTGAGCCAGAAATCAGATAACACAGTAGAGGCTATGTTAAGAATACCTTATGAAAGCGCTGGTAGTTGATGATATTAGATTGGCGCGGCAAGAGCTGATTCGCCTTTTGAAAAACTTTCCTGAGGTAGAGATAATCGGTGAGGCTGGAAATGCAGAGGAAGCGCGAGCGTTTGTTCAGGAGCATGACCCTGATCTACTATTTCTAGATATCCAAATGCCAGAGGAAGACGGTTTCTCTTTACTCGAAAGTATGGATGACGTGCCGGATGTAATTTTCACCACGGCCTTCCATGAATACGCCCTAAAAGCCTTTGAGAATAATGCCTTGGATTATTTAGTAAAGCCGATTGATCCCGATCGTCTGGCTGCGGCGTTGGAGAAATACTCGACCCATAAAGTCTCCATTTCCAAAAAATCAGTACTGGATGAGAATAGTAAGGTTTTTGTGAAAGACGGAGAGCGATGCTGGTTCGTGAAGTTGGGGGAGGTGAGGTTTTTTGAAACCTTTGGTAATTACGCCAGGATTCATGTCAAAGAAGAAGTGGCTACCGTAGGAAAGTCATTGAACTATTTAGAATCCAGGCTGGATCCTACTAAATTTTTTCGTGCCAGCCGACAGTATATTATTCATCTTGAGTTTGTGGATGAGGTTATTCCGTGGTTCAGTGATAGTCTTAGAGTGAGGATGACAAGTGGTGAGGAGATAGACATATCCAGGCGCAGGTCAGTAAAATTCAAAGAGCTACTTAGTTTTTGATCTTCACCGCCGGATGGTGTAACCCTTGTTAACTTTATGGTCGGCATAGCATAAATTACACGCTTAACCGTAATTTAAGTAAATTGGTACGGCTGGCTTCATGACATTTTCACCATACAAGTTATCAATATCGTTCAAACAAGGGATTCTTCTCGTATTGCAGGCAGCCCTTACCACTGGAGCATTTGCTCAAGCGGATGAGCAGTTAACCATTACAAGTGAAGAACCAATTATCGCAGCTGTGGAACGGTTGAAACCTAGGCCGAAGTTCATTGAATTGGAGTTTGAAACACTGAATAATTTCGCGATAGAAGCTCTCTCTGAGGAGTTTGGCGATGCCAGCGCCCAGGTCAATCAAAATCTCATCAGGAACGCAAAATTGAAATTCCCCCTCGTTTTAAAAGATGATATCAATTTGATCGGTGGTTTTGGCTACCGCCACGAACAATTCAGATTTAGTAGATTATCAGTACCGGACTACGCTCTTTTCGAACGCTTTGAAAATAAGCCACTCAAGCAAATTTCCTCCAGTTTCTATTTAAAAAAGAAGCTCAAAAATAATCGATTTTATTTTGCCTTTTTGAATAGTTCATTGAACAGTGATGAACCGCAATTCGAAAACTTTTTTGATCAACTGAAATCCTCTGTGGCTTTTATCTATGGTAAGCAAGTAAACCCCAACAAAGAGGTAGGGTATGGCCTCTCATTTGGTTACGATCTGGGGCAGCCCACGGTATTTCCTTTACTCATCTATAATAACGACTTTAACCTTCATTGGGGCCTTGAATTGCTGTTACCAAAAAGCGTAAAACTCAGATACTCGCCTTCGGATCAATGGCATTTTTACGCTACCTCAGAATTAAAGGGGGCAAGTTACCATTTGCAAGATGAGGTACTGGAAGGTTATGATCAGCTGGAATTCAGGCGTTCTTCGGTACGACCGAATTTAACCGTGGAGCGTGAGATCCACGATTGGCTGTGGTTAGGGGGTACCCTGGGCTATCGGATCCCGATTAACATTTTTATCTCCGAGCCTGGGGAAAATCGTAGAAATAGCATCATTGAGATCGAGGCAGATGCCGCCTTCTACTTTAATTTTTCGCTATTTATAGTACCTCCAAATAAGCTGTATAACAAGGCAAAATCAGGTTAATCGCATACAGTCGTTAACATGGATTTGCTGAACTAAAATAAAGGATTTTGTTGAATAATTTTCGGTAAAAAAATTATTAGTCCGGTAATTAATGCGGTAATAGCGGCAACCAATACCGCCCCGGCCGCAATGTCTTTCACAAGTCCTATGGCTGTATGTTCATGCGGGTGAAGGTGATTACAAAGGTGTTCGAGAGCCGTATTGAAAAGCTCAGCCACAAAAACAAAACCGATCATGACTATCACCACGATCCATTCCATTTTAGAAATCGCAAGGAGTATGGAGAGGGCAATTACGGCTATGGCGGCAATCACCTGATACTTAACGTTGTTTTCGAAGATCAATACGTGCAGCATACCTTTACCCGCATACCTATAACTTTTGATATTTTTAGATAGACTATCCTTCAGTGCGCTCATGGCTAACGATGGTTTTAAACATGAAATAAATAATAAATAGTAGGGCGGAAAATCCAACGGTCATTTTGACGGCTTGTGGATTGGTCAGCTGGTAGATGGAATCCGTTAGGAGCGTTACAGGGCTGGTAAACAAGTCCCAACTGTTCCAGCGCTGGATTCGACCTAAATAAATGCCATATCCGGTAAGGATCAGACTTCCTGCGACCACAAACCAGGACTTCACGGTACCTAAGCTCTTGACGAGTAATTCATGAACGATATGTAGAGCGTAGATACCCACTACCAAACCTGAAAGTGCGCAGGAGAAAAGCAATAGTGTATCCGCCCAGATGGCCGGGTTGAAACGGGTATTTAAATGCACCAGATCGGTGATGATATACGGGGCATTGGGAAAAAACAAGAGCCATAAGCAGAATATGCCCACGCTCTTCCAACGTGCCGGATTGCCATAACGAAGCCGGTGTTTCCAAATTAGAGCAAAGGCCAGAGGGACCCAGGCCAGAAATAGGTTCCAGCCCAGGAAGAAATACGTGAAGTTGTTCGATCTTATATAGCTCAGCGTAATGAGACATACACAAAATGAAGAGATCAAAAAGAGCGCGAAGATAGGATTACCTTTGGCTTCTAAAATTCTATTGAATAATCTCATTACCTTATCCGTTTTGTGCTTCGAGACCTCGTTCATCTCTTGGTGTTAAACTCAGCTTATACCAATCTATATTTCGGGTGAAGTACATGGTCAATCCTAAAATGAGCGTAAGGCCAACACTACCCATGAGCAACGCGTAATCGGACAGTTGCAAGGTGACAAAAAGAAAGGCATATATTCCTGCTAATGCTACCGACAATAGGGCGGAGAGTTTTTTGACTTTTAAAACACTGATCGAATACAGACCTATCATCGCAATGATACCCAGTGTAGATGCGCTGTAGGCGATATTGAAATTCGTATGTTCAGAGATTGAAACTAAGAGTATATAGAATAAACATAAGCCCAGTCCAACTAGTGCGTATTGAAAAGGGTGTATCTTTCTTTTATTGATCACTTCCACCAAAAAGAACATCAGAAAGGTAAGCGCTATGGTCATTACTGCATACTTGGCCGAGCGCACCGACTTTTTGTAATCGTCTACCGTGGACATTAGCGTAACTCCAAAAGCGGATTCATTCATGGAAAACGGGGTGTTGTTCCCCTGCCAGTATTGTGGAATATTACGGTTTAACTGTAGCACTTTCCAGTTGGCTTCAAAACCATTTTCCGTAACCTCTCTGGAATCCGGAAGAAAGCTGCCGTCAAAACTTGGAGCATCCCAGTTGGAGGTTAAAGCTACATTAGTGATCTCTCCTAAAGGTATGAAAGACAGGTTCTGACTACCTTGAATGGCTAATTTTAGCCTAAAAGTATGTTTGGTCGTCTTAAAATCACTTAAGCTCGGTAGGCTGGCGGTGACTCCTTTCCCTATAATAGGGTTGATTTTTGTGCCGGACTGCACGTCTAGGTTACTATCAAGCCACTTAATGGTAAGCTGTTCCTGGATTCCTCTCAGATCTGATATGCCAAGCGTCAAAAAAGCCTTATCCCAACGTAGTGCTTTAAAATTTTGCTGTTTTACCCGCTCTTGGATTTTATCCGGAGATATATTGAAATGGCCATGGAGTATAAGGTCGGATTCATAGACTACCGATTCGTAGATGCCACGCTTCAATACCCTTGGCGCAATATCACCGTTAATGGTCAGGTCATTAGGCAAAATATGAAAGTACTCAGTGCGTTGATACGTTTTAATTTTCTCTTCGTCGTGCTGTTTCTCCTTCTCTTGGTATTCATATACCACAGGCAGAGTTAAAATAGGGCCGTTGATTGTTTGGCGATTACCCCATTTCGAGCTTACCTCCAGGCTGGCTTGTTCATTCAGCATTTCACGTTCATAAATGATCGATTGGATCATTGAGGTGGGTATTAATAGCAAAAGCATCAAAAAGGTGATGATCACCAGCTTTAGCATGATAGAATTGTTAATCCAGCTTCCTACGCGGTCAAAGGTTGTTTTTTGTTCTTCCATGGTAATTAAATTTTAAAAGTACTTTGTTTTTCAAAGTGAGTAAATAAATTTTTTTTAGTTGGCATTTTTTATGAGTTCTTCCAAAGCTTCCAGGTGCCTGCTGAATGCATTTCTGCCCAATTTCGTGGCACTGTATTTCGTATTTGGCTTTCTGCCGATAAATTCTTTTTTCATAGTAATATAGGCTATATTTTCTAATCCTTTCAGGTGACTGGCCAGGTTCCCGTCCGTGACATTCAGTAGTTCTTTGAGGGCATTAAAGTCCATAAATTCATTGGCCATCAATGCGGACATTACGCCCAATCGAACTCTGTTTTCAAAGGCCTTATCCAGTTTTTCGATCGGGTTTTTCACTTCTCGTATTTGAAGTACATGGAGGTGCCATATACAATATGCATGATGCCGAAACCAATGGCCCAGAACAACAGTCCGTATCCTAAATATATAAACGCGATCAGCCCAAGAGTGATCTGCGTAATGCCTAAATACCGAATGTCCCGGAAGGTATGATGACTGGCGTTAACAAGCGCAAGCCCATAAAAAACCAGTGTAGCGGGAGGTACCATCAGATATTGGTTTTTGTCCAAGAGGATTAGGCAAATAATACCTCCGGTGATTAATGGAATCAAAAGGTTTACCAATAAACGCTTGGTGGTGTTATCCCAGATTTTTCTTCCTTCTTTTCGGGCTTTTCTGGTCGTAAAAAAGATGCCTGTGACAATTGCCAAAACTAACACACCGATAGCTACGCTGAGCATAAATACAACATCACTGTTATAGGTATACTTAACTACCCTGCTATAGATAAAACCTTCTTCCGTACTATACATCCGATTAAACACCAGCCACGCACCGATAAGGGCATATGAACCCGCAAAAACCCCTGAAAGGCCACTCAGCGAGATAAAGCGGGAGGATCGCTCCATGATATTTTTAATCTCGGAGATGTCATTGATATATTGATCTTTAGAATTCATTTAAAAGTACTTTG
>JBCCIX010000134.1:0-9842 GCA_039028075.1 Bacteroidota bacterium
AAAGAAAAAGAGTTCGGCAAGAAGAAAAAGGGGTTCTTTCAAAAAGTGGGAGAACTTTTCAAAGGGAAAAAGAAGAAAGACGGTTAACCGTCTTTAATGCCATCTTCGAGAGCTAGGAGCTCTTGTCGGTAACGATCAGATATTTCAAACTCCCTTAAACTAAAATGAATTCCTGCAAGACCTTCCAGAACGTTTTTATCTTGATCATCAACAGTGTACGCGCGAAGCATGTACGGCAGAGACTTTTTGAATAAGACTATAGTCTCATCCTCAAACTTGCCAAAAGCGAGTAGATCTAAATCATCGTAATCGAGCTTGTTTATACGATTAACAGCTTTGTTATAGTAAATGGCTCCGATGTTGTAATTCGCTTCTTTATTCATCGAATCCAGCTGTAGTACATGCTCAAATGCAGCCACCGCCAATGGATTATAATTGTTGAGAGAATCGGTTTTTTGTTTTTGAACGTAGGCCGTTCCGATGGCCAGGTGATAGCGAAGCTCACTTTCTCTGAGCGATATGGAGCCGTCGTTGACAGGACTGTAGGTAGCAACAAAATTAGCATAGTAAATATTTGCTTTCTTGAACTGGTACTGTTCAATCAGACCCATGGCATCATTATAGTAAGTGGTAGCCAAAAATTTAATATTCTGTCGGGTATCTTCTTCATACTTTCCCAAGGTATCACCACGAAGCAATTGCTTAAATGCAGCAAGGGAAAACCGACGTAATTCTTCTGCAGATGGACTGCCTTGGTTAGCTTTATAGAGATCCTTGTAGATAAAACCCTTGAGATACCAGGTAATATTCTCAGCGGCATATAATTCACTAGTCAACGCTGAGTCGATCAAAAGTTTTGCCTGTTGTAACTCTCCGGACCGGTATTTTTCTAACGACCGATCCAGGATGTTCTGTGCACCGGCGGCAGTACCAACGAATATGAACATTATAATCAATAAAAACCTCATCCGTTTACCACTTTTGAAATAGAAACTAATTGATCACTCACCTTTAAACCGCGGTCATCAATCGTAGATGGATTCAACTCCATTTTTTGCTTATTATTTTCATAATACAAATTGATGTGAGCTCCCTTTTTAATATATCCTTCTTCTTCCGTAACTAACAACGTAGAACTGTTTTTTAGTTGTCTGGATATTCTACCGAGATCATTACCATGATTTTTAACAATGAAGAGAATATGGGTTGGCACAATCTTATCCACTCGATCAAATCGGATTATTTCAAAGCTGCGTTCTCCTCTACGCTTAATTTTAGACATTTTTTCAAGCTCTGCCTGAAGGGTAGGGTACTTACCGTAAATTCCAATTTTAAAGCGCCCATTCGACATATTTTCTGGCCATTCTACGTGCTTAGAGAAATTGTAAAGAAAAATGGCTTTTACCTTAGCGTTAGTATCTGGCCCTTGTGAATTGGTAAATGAGCTGCACAGCAAGACTACTACGAGCAGTACCACGGATAAATAGCCACTATTTGATAAGTCTGATCTCATTTTGAAGCTAACACCTTGGTAATTCAAAGTTAGCCAGAGCAAACCATCTTGGATTTTGGCTACGTAGAATGGCATTTAAATCACGAAACCCGCTAGTGTAAATAAATAGATTGAGATCCTTGTAAAGGAAGTAATTAGTATCTTCTTCTGAGTTGATGAGAAAAGTAGTGGCACCAATAGCATTGACCACTTCTATTTTCAATTCAGCCTCGGAACTACAACCCTCTAAGACAAAGCGATGGCCGGTAGTGAACGGAATATTGTCTATTTGGAAATATCCGTGGCCATTAGCCTCTACACAGGCTATTTCGTGATTATTTTCGTCTACTAAAAGTAGAGTGTGGGATTGGGTTCCAAGGGGCTCGAACTGACCACAAATCGTGGAGTTTTGGGCATAGTAAATCTCAATAAGTGGTGTCAGATCCTTGTAGCTAAAGAGTTCTTTGTTTAATTGATTATCTAAGATGGCTAGTAATCGGTTAGATAAATCCAGTACTTTAATTTCTACTTTCAGCTCCTCACTTCCCGAAGGTAGAATGAAATTATATTTTTGGCCTTTAGTGAGTTCGGTGAACTCGAAGTTTCCATACTTATCGGTCTGAACGAGTTGAAGTATTTCTCCTGTAGCATCAGCGAGTGCCAAAAAATGTCCATCAAGCCCTGCGTCTGCACGGACCACGGACCCTTTAAATACGGCATCTTTAACCGATACGGCATAAAGGCCTTCGTCGTATGCTTTCAACGTATTATATTTGAAAACTTCTTGTCGATTATTATTGCTAAAACGAGTCACAATGTTCCCCTTTTCATCAAAAACAGCAACATCAATGTTGAATTCAGCCTCAGATTCTTCAATAACAAAGGAGAACCTATTTCCCGCAGGAAGTTTCTTAAACGTAAAAACACCGCCTCCATCCGTATAAGACACACCAACTACCTCTCCATTTTCGTCCATTAGTAACACTTTCTTATTACCAATGGCCAGTGTACCTACCACCAAAGATCCTGAAATAGTTCCGTCTTTTGCCTTTAGATTCCAAACACCGGCCTGATAATCCTCAAGAACGCGGTATTTAAACAGTTCTTTGGACGTGGTACTATTGAAGGATTGCACCACGTTACCAAGTTCATCCGTGATATCCACATTAACATTGATAGGTCGGTCTACTGCCCTTAGCACAAATGCATATCGTTTACCCGCCGGAAGTTTTGTGAACGAAAACCTACCTTTTCTATCAGTCTGTGTAACCGCTACTATTCTACCCTGATCATCAACCAATACTATTTTCTCACCCTTTACCGCACTACTAATTAGCTCACCTGAAATAGTAGCATCTTCCACATCTAATAACCATACTCCAGCCACATAATCCTCCAGAGGCCTATAGCCGAAAACACCGGGCCTCTCTCTGCTATTTAATCTGCCAAAGACCTCACCGCGTTTGTTTACTAACTTTACATCCACGGTAAGATCGGTATCCTTTTGATCCATGATAAAGCTGTATTGACCACCGGAAGGTAACTGCTTAAATTTGAATTTTCCCTGACGATCAGAAATAGTAGAGCTGATCACTTCGCCCTTTTTATCGATCAACAGCACCTTTCGATTTGCCAGTACGCTTTGATCTTTAAATAGTGTTCCTTCTAAGTTGGCATCTTCATTTAAAATGAATTCTGTTTGTGTCTTATTAAAAGCAAGTTTTTCATAATTAAACGACTGTCTTAAAACCATAAGGTCGGTATCAAACTGATCAAACACCATCACCTCAATAAACTGACCCGGCAATTCGGAATAGCTGAAGGGAGTGGCTAAATCAAACCCATAAGTTTGATCACAACAAAGCTCATCACGATTGGAGGTTAGCATACCTTTTTTGCCTTCTTTGCTCAGGTTAAAATGAGTATCATCAAATGCGCTGTTGTAGGGTCTGCCTAAATTGAAAGTTTTTCCTCTCCCCTTACCCCAATTGACGCGGGTTAGAAAAATATCCATAGCTCCTAAACCTGCGTGACCGTTGGATGAAAAGAATAAATAACCAGTGGATACATCAAAAAAAGGTGCTCTTTCGTCTTCCGTTGTATTCACACCGGCTCCGAGATTAATAGCCACGGTAAACTCTCCTTGCACATATCTGCTCACCCATATGTCGTAACCTCCAAATCCACCGGGACGGTTGGATGAGAAAAAAAGAAAGCATTCTCCTGCCGCTGTGCGAGCCATCATTGGATCTCTCGAATCGTAGTCAGAAACATTAATACGCGGACTTATCTTTTTGGGTTCAGACCAAGTATCCCAGTTAAACTCTGAGGTATGTATTGCATAGGTTGATTTAGGATTTAATACGTCATATGCATCAAACAAAATTTGGTTTGAAGTAACGCCAGTAGCTGCATTTGCGAGTGAAAGACTAGGTACCTTTAATGGAATCAAAAGCGCTTTGAATTCACCTTTTTGTTTTTGATATAATCGATGAATTAATATCGTATCTAACTCAACGGTCAAGTCAGAATTTATCTTGATCTTTTTCTTAATTCTTAAATCTATTCCTGCGTCTCCTATTTGGCTACCATTTGGCGTAAACCGACTGGATCGTACTCCGGCACTAGCCGAATGCTGTAGGGTCAGATTCGTATTCCTATCCACCGAATTTTGAATCTTATCTAAAAGTGAAATAGTACCGAGCTGATACCTCGCTCTGTTTTTTAGTTGGGCAGAGCTTGAAGGGTTTTCTATAGCTTTTCTAAAAACAAGGCTCGCTTTGTTAGGGTCACCAAGGATCTTATACAGATTGCCCAATTGAAAGCTAATTTCAGGGTCAGAGCCTTCTAATTGCTGATAAAGTAGCCCGGCACCCTGGTAATCCTTTACTATATATTTGATTTTGGCAAGTTTCGATTGCTCCGAGTGACTCAGCTCACTTTGTTTTTCCAGTCTGTTAAAGTACTCTAAAGCCGCATAATAGTACTTTTCGTGGTAAAGCCTTTCGGCAATCAATCGTAAATCATTTACATCTAAGTCATCCGTTATGGCTTTGAGAGGCCTAATGTGCTGCGCATAGACCTCGTAGCTGGTAACCAATACGATAATAAGCCAAGCTAATTTTTTCATCTTCTCCTTCTACCTCCTGAATTAACACGTGCTCTTTTCTTATAGGTGCGTTTAATGAGATAACTCATACTTAACTCAAAGCCACCATTTCTGGTTTGATCTGCAATGGAGGACAAAAGCAGATCATAACTTGCTGCAAGCATCAAATTTTCGTATTCAACTTGCACCGCGCCGATAATTACATCTAAGTTACGGACCCAGGCTCCTACAGAAATGTAGCTCTCATCTTTCAAACTAAACTCAAAAGAAGCTCCTGGATTTACCGTATGACTACCTCCTTGGTACCAGTACAAAATACTTGGGGCCAGATTCACAGTTTGCGACATCGTAAAACGGGCGGAACTATGCAAAGATAGTCTGCGCTCGACGGGATTTTCCTGACCCAAAAAATCGCGTTTGGGCCTACTCAAATGATACGCCGAGACACCGAGATTAAACGAATTTCCGTTTCTTAAAAACTTGTACCACATAAACCCGGCATTCAGATCTAAAACGGTGGAATTATCTCCCTGAATAGCTTCACCTGAGCTGAGCCCTGGATCAAAACCCAATCCATTAACCCATTGATTTTGAGTAGAAAGTCCTGAAAAATCAACATTAGTATTATTTATGCCTGCTTGCATGCCGAAGGCGATGAATTCATTTTGATCACGGCCAAAGGCGTTATGATAAGCAAAGGCCATCATCGCTTTAGTATTCGTAATGGCCTTACCTGCTTGATCATGAATAATAGAAATACCCACTCCCCCATAATCGGGATTCCGATCATTTTCAAATAGTGATAAATCAGCATATAGCGCGGAAGTATTAAATTCATCAAACTCGTTAAAGTAGCTCTTATAGTTAGCGCCTACCCGAACATAGCCATGCGCCGTTCCTGTAAAAGCAGGATTTACGAGGTAGGGAGCATTGTAAAACTGAGAAAAGAAGGGTTCCTGAGCCTTGCTGGAAAAAATTGATACAAGTATGAATACTATGGTTAGTCTTATACTCATCTGATCAATTGTACCGAACCCTTTTGAGTAATTCTTTCGCCATTTGGTAGCTCCGCTACTACGTAGTAAATGTAGGTATCCATGCTCTGGTCCGATCCGTTGAGTCGACCATCCCAGCCATCATTTTCATCTCTGGACACAAATAGCTGGTGTCCCTTTCTATCGAAAATCCTAAATTCTTTGATCCTGGCACCCAACGCGTTGGCGACCAAAAAATCATTGACGTTATCTCCATTAGGGCTAAATAAATCCGGTACAAAAATCTCGAAATTGGAATCTATGGCCACAGTGACAGAAGCTTGTGCCGAACAGCCAAACTGGTTTGTTCCCATCACGGTGTAAACGGTAGTCTGCACAGGAGAAGCAATCGGTGATGAACTGTTAGGATCGTCCAGGCTTTCAGTGGGCAACCAGAAATATTCGTCCGCTCCGCTTGCAAAAAGCGTAATCTTTTGATTCGCAAAAATAGTGGTATCCGGACTTACAAAGAGCTCAGGATTTGGATTCACCCTAACTAGCACCTCAAGATTATCACTTGGACATCCATCTCTCTCTATGGAGACGGTATACGTAGTCGTTTCAGCCGGGCTAACAATGGGGTTAGCGATATTGTTGGCATTTAACCCAAAGGATGGCGACCAAAGGTAACGGTCACCGCCCACCGCATTAAGTTGAATACTCTCACCGGCACAAATCTCAATACTAGAATTCTGAACTGCTGGCGTTGGATAGATGAAAACGTTTAAATCAGCGCTATTTGTATTGCAATTACCGTTAGTGACCGTCCACCTCAAAAGAGTTTCGCCAGGTGACAGTCCCGAAATATCAGCCGCTGAAGAGGAATTTTCTGCAATATTTCCATCGCCAGCTATAATTTCCCAAGACCCAATACCCACCGCTGGGGGCTGCGCGGATACACTCAGTGCCGTTTCTCCATTACAAAAGGTAGCATTAGGTGTTATTATTACCGCAGGAGAAGGTTCCTCAAAAACCGCGATTACCACATCGTCGTCTGAGTCATCACAAATGGCCGCAGTTATGGAGTAACGCAAAACGTTCTCACCGATAGCCAACCCAGAAACTGAGGTATTCGGATCATTTTCATCATCGAACAGGGCCGCCCCGCTAACTACAGTCCATGTGCCTCCATTTCCAGAGCCTGTTAAAACCGTACTTGTAGCGCCACATACGTCCTGATCCGCACCGGCATCGGCCAGGTCTGGTTGCATCTCATTTTCTATCAGTATGTCAGTCTGATTGATTCCACACACATTTGATACTGTCCACCTGGCCGTCACGTTTTCACCGGGAGTTAATCCCGTCAATTGAACCGTACTTTGCGCAGCATTTTCTATAGTGGCTGTACCACTTATGATGGACCAAGCTCCCGAACCTATGCTAGGTGTCACTGCTTCCAAAGTAGTTTGGCTCGCCGAACATAACTGTTGGTTACCAGTAGGCACCTCAGCCGCCGACGGTGAAGAGCTCAGTTCTATCCGTAACTCATCACGCTCTTCGATACAATTACCGTTAGTAACAGTCCAGGCCAGCACTACCTCTGAATTTACATTCAAATTAAAGAGTTGTGTGGTGTTATCTGCAGGATTCGCAATGTCCCCATCACCGGAAACGATCTCCCAACTGCCCTCCCCTGAGGTCACCTCAACTGCCGAAATTAACGTGGAATTAGCGTCACAAATCAGCTTATCATCCTCGGTAACAGCGGGAGAAGGTGGAGCAAAAACTTCTATCCGTTGAACAGCCGGCACGCCTTTGCACAATCCATTATCAATCTGCCAGCTAAACTCATAAACGCCAGGTGTTAAGCCAGATACTGTGGCATTAGGATCACTGACATCGCTAAATACTAAACCAGCGGTCGCAGCGGTCCAGCTACCCGTGCCAACTACCGGGGTGTTGCCATTTAAGGTAGTTGATCCTTCCGCACAAAGTTCAAAATCAGCCCCGGTGGAAGCCACTGTGGGCAACTCAAAAATCTCAATGGCCTCGCCAGGACCCCTCAAACTCGTGCATCTCGCGCCATTTCCATCAGTTACCTCCACGGTGTATTCACCGGTTTCATCGGATGAGGTAAGGCTAATTTCTTGAGTATTTTCACTCAGCAATACGCCATCTTTGTACCAGGCATAAGTACCCCCATCCGGCGCTAACTCTGACGTGAGTGTTATTTGCGTTCCATCAGCACAAATCTGGTTTCCCGTTAGACCCGTACTTATGGATGGAGGCGGAGGTAGAGGTTCGATAGTAATCCCGACGGATGGACTTTGACCACTAGCACAACTAGCTGCACTAACGATCTCCACCGTATAGTTGCCAGATTCATCTGTCTCGCTAATAACCAAACTGGAGTTGGTTTCTCCCAGAAGGCTTACACCATTTCTAAACCACCGGTATAATCCACCGGCCGGAGCTAAAACAGTAGATGAAAGTATCACGTCGTCACCTGCGCAGCCCGGATTCGCACCCACTATTGTCGGAACATCGGACATATCGGGTAACTCGTTGATTTGGACATTAACAGCGTTACTTTCAGGGCTTGTACAAGTTGGATCAAAAATATCCGTGGCTAGCACGGTATAATCCCCCGATTCTTCGGGAACTGTTAAAAAAATATCTTCGAACGTTTGACCGGAAACCACTACTCCATCCTTGAACCATTGATAAGTATATAAACTACTCTCAAAAGGGCTGATCCTGAGTCTAACAAGTCCATCTCTACAGTCAACGGTACTTCCGACAGCCATAATGGACGGTGCCGGACAGGCCACATTATGACGCTCGGCACCTAAGAGAGTACCATAGCAATACAATCCAAAAAGACCTAAAAAAAATGTCTTTGTTAATGAAGCCATGCTTGAGTACACTGAATAACAACCAGCCAAAAATCGACAAAAGCCCTTGAAGGTATAAAGTTTAGCTTAAACTACAAAGTGTATACCTCTAATAACCAAGTAAATATGATTTGAAAAAGTAGGTTATTGCAAGTGAATAATCAGTCAGAGAGGTGAAATCACTCAGTGCGCACGAGAGGAGTCGAACCTCCACGACCAAAAACGGTCACCAGGCCCTCAACCTGGCGCGTCTACCAATTCCGCCACGTGCGCAGACATGACTTTCTAGATCGAGGTCAAAGCTAGTAAGCTTTTTCATGTTTCGCAACAGGGTGCCTGGCACTCCTTACGATTTTCTCCACACTGAATCTACGAAGTATTTTTTATCGTCAAAGAAGTTTTCAACTACCGTAAATCCGGATGCACGGGCCAGCCTTTGTACGTCTTTCAGGCTGTACTTCTGAGATACCTCGGTATGGATAGCCTCCCAGGCTTCAAAATGGAAGGCCGTATCCAAAATCTCAACGGTCTGGTTTTCGGTACTGACCAGGAAACTTTTGGTAGTTCCTGTTAACGGATTATATATAGGATAATGAATGAACTTAGACCTATCAAAATTAGCATCTAGTTCATTATTTATCCTATCGAGCAGGTTGAGGTTAAAAGCTTTGGTTACCCCGTCAGCATCATTATAGGCCCTAAGTATGATATCCGGATCTTTCTTCAAATCAAATCCAATTAACAATAAGTCATTCACTTTTAATCGGGCATTCAACTCTGACAAAAACTCAATGGCCTTTTTATGTTTGAAGTTTCCGATATTGGAACCTAAAAAAAGTACTACACTCCTGATAGTTGTGCTTTTTTCAATCCTTTCTAATGCACGGAAATAATCATCCCGTATGGGCTTTACTACCAGATCAGGAAGTTCGCCTTTCAAGGTCAATTGCAACTGGTCCAGCACATTGCCTGAAATATCAATCGGCCGGTATTCAAAGTCGATTTTAGCGTTTAAAAAGTAATTTAAAAGTACTTTGGTTTTATGACCATCGCCTGCACCAAATTCAATTAGATCAAATCTTTCAGCGCCTTCTAAAAAAGTACTTGCGAGTGCCGATTTATTGGCCTTAAAAACTTCATATTCCGCACGTGTCAAATAATAATCTTTGAGATCCATGATCTTTTGAAAAATGGCATCTCCCTTTTTATCATAGAAATACTTCGAAGGTAGTGATTTAGGCGTAGCATTAAGTCCGTCTAAAACGTCCTTAGCAAATTCTTGATTCATGAAACGGATTTTACAAGTCAGAGGCGAGCCGAATGCCTGAGAACATCCAACGCAGATGGGGGTGAAAAAAATTTCTGTACGTCGC
>JBCCIX010000135.1:0-9829 GCA_039028075.1 Bacteroidota bacterium
GGCAGGACAAACGCACCAGCGGCATTTGCAACCACTTGAAAAAAGCGGGTTATGAAGACTATATGAAACAAACTACCGGTTTGGTCATTGATGCCTACTTTTCGGGCACTAAGGTCAAATGGCTGCTTGACGAAGTGGATAATGACCGTTCCAAGGCTAAAAGCGGTGATTTGGTTTTTGGAACGATAGATTCATGGTTAGTATATAAGCTGACGAGAGGGCAAGAGCACGTCACTGAGTACACGAACGCCTCACGCACGTTATTATTTGATATCTCGAAACTGGATTGGGACGACAAGATCCTGGGTGTATTGGATATCCCACGGGAAATGTTGCCCAGGGTACAGGAAAGTATCAGTCATTTTGGCTATTGGGAGTATAAAGGTCATAAAATTCCAATTACCGGCATTGCCGGAGATCAGCAAGCGGCCCTGTTTGGCCAGACCTGCTTTGCAAAAGGGACGGCCAAAAATACCTATGGCACCGGGTGCTTTATGTTGATGAATACAGGTACTGACCTGCAGCTTTCTGAAAATGGCCTGCTAACTACGATCGCTTATGGGGTCAAGGGCAAAGTTAACTATGCCCTTGAAGGAAGTATTTTTATTGCCGGTGCCGCAATTCAATGGTTAAGAGACGGCCTAAAACTTATCGAGAATGCGCCAGATACTGAAAGTATGGCAGAATCAGTTCGAGATTCCCACGATGTGGTCATAGTGCCTGCCTTCGCTGGGCTTGGGGCTCCCTATTGGGATATGTATGCCCGAGGTGCAATATTCGGGTTGACCCGGGATTCCAATGAAAATCATTTTGCTAAAGCTACCCTGGATTCTTTGGCTTATCAAACCAGGGATATTCTCGAAGCGATGCAAAAAGACTCAGGTGCCGACTTGCAATCTCTCAACGTGGATGGTGGAGCTGTGGCCAACAACTATTTAATGCAATTCCAAGCCAACCTCCTGGGCGTACCGGTACTTCGGCCCGACGTCATTGAATCCACGGCTCAAGGCGCTGCTTTTATGGCTGGAATTGGAGCTGGGATTTGGACGTTAGAAGATTTACACATGCTGCATAAGGTTGAAAAAACATTTAAGCCGGAAATGCCTAAAACCCAACGAGATAAGTTATACGGCATCTGGCATAAAGCCGTGGAAAGAACAAGGAACTGGATAGAAGTGGACTAGTGTAAGATGAGTAAATTATCAGCATTACAGCGAAAGGAATCGATCCGGAGATTAAAAGATACGGAATATGATCTGCTCGTCATAGGCGGAGGCATAACCGGGGCAGGTATAGCCCTAGACGCTGCTTCTCGCGGATTAAAAACAGCGTTGATAGAACGCGATGATTTCGCGTCGGGGACGAGTGGAAGATCCACAAAATTGATTCACGGCGGGCTTAGGTACCTGAAACAATTTGAAATTGCCTTGGTGCGTGAAGTGGGTAGGGAGCGGGCAATTGTCCATAAAAATGCACCACATCTTGTTCCTTCCGAGCGTATGCTACTCCCCCTCGTCAAAGACGGTACTTTTGGGAAGTTTGCCACCAGTCTTGGACTAATGGTTTACGACGTGCTGGCGGGTGTGGAGAGTGCCGATCAGCGGCAGATGCTAAGTAAAGAAGAAGCCCTGGAGAAAGAGCCTTTACTTGATAAGGCTACCGTAGAGGGTGGTGGCATCTATGCCGAATATAGGACGGATGATGCCCGGCTGACCATTGAGGTCATTAAAACCGCCGTGCAGTATGGAGCCGATTGCTTAAACTACATTTCAGCTTTGGATTTCATTTACGAAGACGGGCATGTAGCTGGGGTCAAAGGTAAGGATAACCTTACGGACGAAGGCTTTGCGCTACGGGCGAAGTACGTGACTAATGCCGCAGGTCCCTGGGTAGATGAACTTCGAGATAAAAACCGCTCGTTAAGCGGTAAGCGTCTGCATCTTACCAAAGGGGTGCATATTGTAGTGCCTAAGTACAAATTTCCATTACAACAAGCCATCTACTTTGATGTGCCCGACGGTCGTATGATATTCGCTATTCCCCGGGGCTTGATTACCTACATTGGTACCACCGACACAGATTTTACCGGAGATAAGAATCGCATACTCACTACTACCCAAGATGTGAGGTACCTGCTAGATGCGACCAATCATGCCTTCCCTTCAGTCAGCTTAACCATTAAAGACGTAGTTTCCAGTTGGGCAGGTGTAAGACCATTAATCCACGAAGAAGGAAAGTCTGCTTCGGAGATTTCTCGAAAAGACGAGATTTTCGAGTCGGAAACCGGATTGTTATCCATTGCCGGGGGCAAGCTTACCGGCTTTCGTAAAATGGCGGAAAAAATTGTAGATGTAGTCACGAAGAAATTCAAGAAGGCGTATCCTGAGACCTCTTTGTCGGCATGTAGTACCCATAAAATTGCTTTGACGGGAGGTGTATTTGCGGGCGCAAAAGAAGTGAAAGTTTTCAAGTGTTCTTTAGAAAAAAGGCTGCAACACTATGGTTTCGACGAGTATATGGCTTTCTATCTAGTAAGTAACTACGGTAAGCAATCGGATAGTATTTTGGCTATTTACGACCAATTAGATGAGGATAGCATTCGCGAGCGTTTCATTAAGGCTGAATGTGAATTTGGCATTCAAAATGAAATGGTGTCTAACCTTAGGGATTTTTTTATCCGACGGACAGGAAGGTTGTATTTTGATATTGAAAGTGTCAAATCCTTGCAGAGGGTAATAGCGGATTATATGGCCGATAAATTTGGATGGTCTGAAGTCCAAAAAAGGGAGGAACTTGATCTATTGAATCAAGAGATCCAAGATGTATCGAAATTTAACGATGTTCAACCCTAAAGCCCATACTCTTTTAAAAGAAGTAATTAATGATCTGCCTATTGAAATCAAGCAAGATCAGGACTTCGTATTTCGCTTAGCGGCCAATTTTTCGGGCCTCTATCACCGTTTTCACCGTCTTTATGGTTCCACACCTTCGTTTGAGGAGGCTCTAAAACCATTGATCAGTGTACTGGCAACTCACTATGGCAACAGGTCAGATGATCTAAAACTCAAGGATTTGCAGCGTCAAGACGGGCAGTGGTTACTCTCAAATCAAGTTACCGGAATGGTGATTGACGTTGACCGTTTTTGCGATGACTTACCGGGTTTGCTTACTAAGATGGATTATTTAGAGGATTTCGGCGTTAATCTGCTCCATTTATTGCCATTTACAGAATGTGGGCAGGAGAAAAATGACGGTGATTATACGGTAAGTGATCACTTTAGCATCGATAAACGTTTTGGCACCCAAAATGACTTCCATAAAGTAATTCGGGAAATTCATGATCGTGAAATGTATGTGATGTGTGACTTGGTGGTTAATCACACCTCCGAGGCACATGAATGGGCCCAATGCGCCAAGAAGGGTGATCAGAAATACCAAGACTATTTTTATACGTTTAGCGACCGAACCGTAGCAGACCTTTTTGAGCGATCACTACCTGACATCTATCCGGAAAGTGCACCCGGAAACTTTACGTTTTCTGAAGAAATGGATAAGTGGGTGATGACGGTTTTCAATGACTACCAATGGGACCTGAACTACAGCAATCCGCAGGTGTTGATTGAAATGATCAATATTCTCCTTGTCCAGGCCAATTGGGGGATTGATATTTTTCGTCTTGATGCCGTAGCATTTATATGGAAGAAGCTGGGCACTGCAAGCCAGAATTTGCCTGAAGTACATGTTATTTTACAGATTTATAAAGCGTGTTGTCAAATTGTAGCGCCAGGTATCGCATTGTTCGCTGAAACCACGGGGGCACCAGAGGAAATTATTAAATACTTTGGCACCCGCCAGATAGCCGGGAATGAGTGCGATATGGTTTCCCACACTACGTTTACGGCGCTGCTTTGGGATGGCATAGCCACCCATAATTGCAAGATTTTGAATAGTGGGCTGCAAGCTCTGCCGCAAAAAGTACCTGGCACCACCTGGGTGAACCGCCTACGTGACCAAAGCGGTTTTGACCCTGGATATAGTGATGAGGATATCCGGAGGGCAGGTTATGATCCGCACGAACACCGGAAGTTTATTGTAAGTTTTTTCACGGGTAAGTTTGGTGGGACTTTTTCCACTGGTATGCCATTTAGATATAACCCAAAACATGGTAATGTGCAAATTTCGGGAGCTTTAGCGTCGCTGGCAGGACTTGAAAAAGCCCGGGAAGAAGGTGATATTGACAAGATCGACTTGGCCATCAAACGTATTTTGCTGTTACATGCCATGATACTATCTTACGGTGGCATCCCTATGCTTTATTATGGTGATGAAACGGGGACGGAAAATGATTATTCCTTTTTACAGGATGAAAAGACAGCTTACGATAGCCGGTGGCTTCACAAGCCGAAGATCAATTGGGCCAAACGTCACAAAGAGTTGAAGGACGAGCGAACACCTAGCGCGATCATTTTCAGTGACCTAAAGCATATGATCAAAATTCGTAAATCGTCTCCGGAATGGGCAGATTATACTACATTTCGGAAGTTAGAAACAGGTAACGATTACCTGCTGGCTTTCGAAAGGCGCTTAGAGGATAAGGTCACGTTGACGATCGCTAACTTTAAAGATGCCGAACAATGGCTACCCGTGGATTGGGTGGCTCAAAACCGTTTGAATGTTGATAATCTGTTCGATAAATATTCGGCAGAACCCATCATGTCGATAAGTGGAGCTATTACTTTATCCCCCTATCAGTTTATGTGGTTAACCGAAGTGAATTAGTCGAGAAACTACAAGAGTCTACAAGGTTTTTGTAGTTTTTTAAATTGTACTTTATCTTTTGAAATATGCACAGCACCATATGGGGCGTTGATCTAGGGGGAACGAAGGTTGAGGGAGTTGTCTTAGACCCTAGCGACAATTCGGTAGTGGCCAGAACGCGATTAGCTACCGAGGCAGATCAGGGCTATAAGCACGTTTTACAAAGGATTAAATCATTGACGGATAAAATCGCAGGGGAGGTGGGCCATTATCCGGGTAGGTTAGGAATAGGAACGCCAGGCACGCTTGATCCTCGTACGAATGTATTGAAAAACAGCAATTCAACGGTGCTAAACCAAAAGCCATTTAAGCAAGATCTTGAGCGTATTTTGGGTATCCCCGTTGAAATGGCGAATGATGCCAATTGTTTCGCGCTGGCGGAAGCTAGAATGGGAATAGTTCAGGAGATCGACCCCTTGGCAAAGGTTGTATTCGGCGTAATCATGGGTACTGGAGTGGGAGGAGGAGTGGTAATCAACGGTGAACTAATCAACGGTATTCAGGGAATTGCCGGGGAATGGGGTCATAATTTTCTCGATGATTCCGGTGGTCAATGCTACTGTGGTAAGATGGGGTGTGTAGAGCGGATAATTTCAGGTACTGCCCTACAGCGCTATTATCATGCGCTATCCGGTGAACCATTAACTCTTAAACAAATCATGCAAAAATATCAGGGAGGTGATCCTAACGCTTTAAAAACCATTGAACGACTCATCCACTTTTTTGGACTAGGTATTTCTTCGATTATCAATATACTTGACCCTGACATCATCGTTTTGGGAGGAGGAGTGGGAAACATTGACCTACTGTACACAAGGGGAATCGAAGAGGCTAAAAAATATACGTTCAATACCCGCTTTGATACCAAGATTGTGAAACCAAAGCTAGGTGACAGTGCCGGTGTTTTTGGGGCTGCCTTTTTAGTGGCTTGATGGGATAAGTTCAGCTAGGCCAAATACACTTGATTTGATCATTTCAATTCAGTGAAGCGATTTGAGACTTTGATGACCAATAGTTCTGATAGGCCTTAGGGGATTTGCCACTCACATTTTTGAAGACCCGATTAAAATACGAGAGGTTATTGAAGCCACAGGCCATATACACTTCACCCACTGTAGTTTGAGGATTCTTCAAGAGGCTTGCAGCTCTTTTAATGCGGCTTTGATTGATGAATTTCACCGGAGACATCCCTATTTCATGGCGAAATACCTTGTGGAAATTAGGCTCACTCATACACGCTTTATCCGCTAACATCTTTATGTTCAAAGGTTGATCCAAATGCTCCCTGATAAACTTTATTACGTAAGCCATTCTGTTGGAGTCACTGATCTGCAGAAGTTGATTGTGGTAAGAGGCCCTATTTTCGCTTTGCTTTATGCGGATGATAAGCTCCTTCATCATCATCTGGATAAAAGTATCTTTTGAAGGATTATCTTCCATAAATACGAAGATCAGACGTTGTAGCAGTTGGTAGATGGCATGATCGTTCGTAAAGGCGTAGTTGTCCTTATTGACAGTCCACGGATTCGAATCCGCTTTAGGCATCCGTTCGTTCATATCTGTGATAATCTTAGCGATCAGAGTCTCGTCAATTTGCATAGCAAGACATCTTGTGGGATTATCCTCCCTGGCTTCTGGAAAATCAATGCACATCACCTCATCAGCAGGTAGACATAGGGATTCTCCCGGCAAAAAATTGAACGACTCTTTTTCTCTGAGGTGCATTACTTTCTTGCCTTCGAGCATACTGGCTAATACAGGTTGTGAAAACTGTAAGACTACTTGCTCAGCGTAGTGATGGGTTTCGTAAATGTTAAGCTCCGCATTTTTTACAGTAAAAGAGGTTTTGTTTTCAACAAGTTGATCTAAACGACGGTTGTGAAAAAAGTGATCTGGAAGTTTCATAATCTTGTAAAGGGCAAGGTTCGGGTTTGATAGAAATGTTCAGGTAAATGATAGGTTTGTTCTCATTTAAATCGTTTGCAATGCAGAAATTAGACATACGGAATATGCTAAATTTTTTGATCTTATCCTAGCAGGTATTCCAAATTATTAATCAAACATTTTAAAAGATGAGCAAATCACTTACAACTACATTAACCGAAATTGAAAAACCCAGTTTTAAAAACCAATACGAGAACTTTATTGGCGGAAAGTGGGTAGCTCCGGTCAAGGGAGAGTACTTTGATAATAGGTCGCCGGTAGACGGACAGAGTTTTACCAAAATACCTAGGTCTACCGAAGAGGATATTGAGTTGGCCTTAGACGCGGCATGGAAGGCTTTTGAAAGCTGGAAAAATGTATCGGTCACCGAGCGCAGTAATATACTGCTGAAAATAGCAGATGTGATGGAGCAGCACCTTGAGGTACTGGCCCGTGCAGAGACCTGGGACAACGGTAAGGCGATCAGAGAAACGCGAGCGGCAGACCTGCCATTAGCGATAGACCACTTTCGGTATTTTGCCGGAGTGATCCGAGCCGAGGAAGGTACGGCGAGCGAGCTGGATGCCAGTACACTTTCTATGAATATTCAAGAGCCACTGGGTGTGGTGGCGCAAATTATTCCTTGGAATTTTCCCATCCTAATGGCAGCATGGAAAGTAGCACCGGCATTGGCTGCAGGAAATTGTGTAGTACTAAAGCCAGCGGAGCAAACACCGGTGGGTATTTTGATCCTGGCCGAGCTAATTCAAGACATCTTGCCTGAAGGTGTGCTTAATATTGTGAACGGCTTCGGCGTAGAAGCCGGTAAACCCCTAGCAAGCAGTGCGCGCGTTAAAAAAGTGGCTTTTACGGGGGAAACCACCACAGGGCAGCTTATTATGCAATATGCCTCAAAAAACATTATTCCGGTTACCCTAGAACTAGGCGGCAAGTCTCCCAACGTATTTTTTGAAAATATTATGGAGGCTGATGATGAGTTCTTTGACAAATGTCTAGAAGGAGCTGCCATGTTTGCCTTAAATCAAGGAGAAGTATGTACGTGTCCCTCAAGAATGCTCGTTCAGGAAAGCATTTTTGATGCCTTCTTGGAGCGCGTAGTGGAACGTGTCGAGAAAATTAAATTAGGCCATCCGTTAGACCCGAATACGATGATGGGTGCCCAGGCTTCTAATGAGCAGTACGAAAAGATTTTGAACTATATCGAAATAGGTAAAGAAGAGGGTTGTGAGGTAATGACCGGCGGAAAGGCGGCTTACAATGAAGGCTTGGAAGGGGGCTATTATATTGAGCCGACCATTCTTAAGGGAAATAATAAAATGCGGGTCTTCCAGGAGGAGATTTTTGGCCCTGTAGTTTGTGTTACTTCTTTTAAAGATGAGGAAGAGGCAATAGCTATCGCCAATGATACCTTGTACGGTTTAGGAGCAGGCGTCTGGACCCGGGATTCTCATCAGGCTTACCAAATTTCAAGAAGCATTGAGGCCGGTCGAGTCTGGGTGAATTGTTATCATCTTTACCCGGCACATGCACCATTTGGTGGATATAAGAAGTCAGGAATAGGCCGGGAAACGCATAAAATGATGCTTTCTCACTACCGACAAACTAAAAACATGCTGATATCCTACGATAAAAAAGCGCTTGGCTTCTTTTAGAATTCAGCAAAAAGTGATCGCCACGGCAGAGGCAGTGGCGGTCATTGAGCGGTTAAAGAATAAACACGGAGAGCTTATCTTTCACTTCAGTGGAGGTTGTTGTGATGGATCTGCTCCCATGTGTTTTACCAAAGAAGAGTTTTACATTGATCAGTCGGATGTTCTTCTTGGAGAGATATCTGGATGTGGTTTTTACATGAGTCATGATCAGTGGAACTACTATAAAAATAGTGCGTTAACCCTGGACGTAGCAACTCACGGTCCATCCAGTTTTTCCTTAGAGACTTCTCTAGGGGTCAGATTCAATATCAAAAGTCGTATTATCACCTGACTTGGCTTGGGTCTGAAGACGAGTTTTTTGGTGCCTGTAGTGGGATTTCAAGGGGTTATTATACCAAGGTCGATGCGTCTTCCGAGGTTCAAGTGTTCGTAAAGGGCCGCAGGTAAATAGTTCGCGAAGTCAGCCAGAATGGTCATAGTGAAACGGCCTCTACCTGTTTAAGCACTTGTGTGTGAACGGCACTTCCATGAGCCAATACCCGTAGCGTGAAGTGGTACGCTGGAAATAGTAGATGAACGACAAGTGAACCAACTAGCTCCTTCGTTTCGATTGTCGATTACGATCAGATGTTTCCGCTTTCGGTATTTTATACGCCGCGATTTGTTTTTTCGTTCTGTTCAATAGTGAAATTGTTCCACCAATCGAGATCAAAACCCATTTAGGACTGTTTTATAGAATTCAAAAGTTCTACGAGCTTAACGTCATCGAGAAAACTACCCAAGTGGTTATCTCATCACGTAAAACAGGAGTAGCCAGTACCTATACTCATACAGAGACATCCCATGGTATTTACGTGAACATGCTCAGGTATTAATTGAGTTTTTACGAATTCAAGTATTCTATCAAACCCTCTCTGATCCGGCCATAAATCAGTTTTTGTTCATTTTCATCCTCTTCCAACAGGGTCATTCTGAACCCCAGTAATTCACTCGCAAAAGCAGATATGGGGACTACGCAAACTCTTTTTACCGCCAGCAGGTAATACACAAAGCGCTGATCAAGCGGTATTTCAGGAGTAATCCATTTTTCAAGTAACTCATCTATGGCGGGGTCATCGGTTTTCAGATGCTGCCGATCATGCAGTACACCCTTTTTAAAAATAATGGTATTGTAAAAAGCGCCGTGAGTTTCGTTGAACTGAATCCCAGCTAGGTCGGCAAACAGTTCATAAAGCAGCCGACTTCGCTGGCCGATCTTTTCATTGACATTAGCCAGAAAGCGCTTATATCGTTCATCTTGCATCACAGAAGGAATGGCGCGTTGTGGCAGTGTTGTAGCACTTACTTCTATCATTTTAGCGTTGTCAATGGTGCGGCAGAGCTTGTTGAAATCGGCATCGAAATCCCGGTTGTAA
>JBCCIX010000136.1:0-9807 GCA_039028075.1 Bacteroidota bacterium
AAACTCCAATCATTTCGGCATCGCTGGCTATCATACGTTGATGGCTGTAGAAAAAGATATGGTGGGTATCGCTATGACCAATGCTAGTCCCTTAGTAGCACCAACGTTCGCGAAGGAACGTATGTTAGGAACCAATCCGATAGCAGTGGCTATTCCAGCTCACAAACAACCGCCATTCGTTGCCGATTTGGCAACTACTACCGCGGCAAATGGCAAACTTGAAATACTACAAAGAACTGAAAAAGATGCACCGGAAGGTTGGGTTCAAACAGAACATGGTGATCCATCTAAAGATCCAAACGAGTTAAAAAAAGGGGGGGCTCTACTTCCACTGGGTGGAGACAGGATACATGGAAGTCATAAGGGTTATGCGCTTGGTTCAGTCGTAGATATTTTTTCAGCTGTATTTTCCGGAGCTAACTACGGCCCGTGGGCACCGCCTTTTGTTAGCTTCTTACCTTTACCTGAAGATCCTGTAGGAGAAGGTTTAGGTCATTTTTTAGGTGCTATGAGAATAGATGCTTTTCGCCCTGCTAAGGAGTTCAAAAATCATATGGATAATTGGATAGAACGCTTTAGAAAAACGGAAGCCGTCAGCGGAAAAAAGGTGCTGATACCGGGCGATCCGGAACGAGAAATAGAGTTGAAACGAAAAGTTAAAGGCATCCCATTAAATGAGAATGTAGTTTCCGATCTTAACAAATTAGGAGAGAAGCTTGGTATTAAGCTCAATTAAAACCCCGCATTAATACCTATCCGAAGAATAAGTGGATTGTCATAAGGTCTTGGACTTTCAGTATCATCATAGCTTAAATTATAGAGTGCAGTAACCACTAGAAAAGCACGTCTTCCCAAGGGTTGAGCCATTCCGCCACCTACAAGCACGCTTGAAAAGCTTTCTCGACGCGTATCTCTTTGGATATCAAAAAATTCAAAATTTAAGTATTCATATTCCGCTTGAAGAAAAAATGGAGCCGGTAGGTTGTAACGAGCAAATAAGTTAGCGCCATAATCAGTGGCATCCAGGTCGGGTGTAAAACGCTTGTCATTTCTATAGCGATATTGCACTTGTACACCGCCAGAGAGCTTATCCGTGAAACGATAACCAACAAGCGGAGCTACTTCAATGAAGGTAATATCACCGAATGCAAAACCCAGGTTGCCACCAAAGAAAATACGATCCCTAAGGGGAGAGCGCTCCTCAATAAGATTACTATTTTGCGCCCTTACCGTTACGCCAGTAATAATTAAGAAAAAAACCAGAAATAATCTACTCGTTCTCATCGACTACAATATATAAATCTTCAGAAGGTTTTTTCATCAAGTATTTCTCACGAGCGAACTTTTCCAGTAATTCGTCATTGCTTAAAAGCTCTTCGCGCTCTTTTTCAACTTCAATAATTTTAGCTTGATAGTACTTCTTTTCATTCTCCAGATTTTTACGTTGCTGATTTAGATTGAATTGGGTTACCAAATCATTGGCATCAATGAATAGCATCCAGATCAAAAACAACACCGTGAAAAAGAAATAGAAGTTCTGGGTGTACTTGGGTAACTTCATATTAGTAGTTTAAAAAATAGTAGTAGAAAGATACGAAAAATTGCATAACCCATCCTGGAAATGAAACCATTACTCTTTAGAGTAACGGATCGAGCCCGGGAAGGTTAGACCTCTCCGGACTGGATATCTTACATATTTTTTCCAGGAAAATACGCGGTCTCTCCCAGTTCCTCTTCTATTCGGATCAGCTGATTATACTTGGCCATTCTATCCGAGCGCGAGGCCGACCCAGTTTTAATTTGACCTGTATTCAGTGCTACCGCCAGGTCTGCAATCGTATTGTCTTCTGTTTCCCCAGATCTGTGCGACATCACACTTTTATACGAGTTTCGAGTAGCTAAATTAACAGCATCAATAGTTTCCGTAAGCGAACCAATCTGATTCACCTTAACCAAAATTGAATTGGCTACACCTTGGTCAATACCGTCACCCAGTCTCTTGACATTGGTTACGAAGAGGTCATCCCCCACGAGTTGGGTTGTATCCCCAATCTTATCGGTCAAGGCTTTCCAACCGGTCCAATCATCCTCTTCCATTCCGTCCTCAATAGAGATGATCGGGTATTTATCTACCCAAGTCGCCCAATATTCAATCATTTCTTCAGAAGACAATTTCTTTCCTGTTGAAGCGAAGTTGTACAGTTTCTCTTTGCTATCATAGAATTCAGAAGTGGCTGCATCCATCGCGATAAAGATATCGTCACCTGGTTTGAAACCCGCTTTCTCAATAGCCTGCAAAACAATTTCTATTGCCTCTTCATTGGACTGGATATTTGGGGCAAAACCTCCTTCGTCTCCTACATTAGTAGAAAAACCTTTACTGCTGAGTACCTTTTTAAGGTTATGGAATACTTCCGTTCCCATTCTTAACGATTCACTGAACGTATCAGCGCCTACCGGCATTACCATAAACTCTTGAAAGTCTATTGCGTTGTCCGCGTGGCTTCCGCCATTCAGGATATTCATCATCGGCACGGGAAGGGTATTTGCATTTACGCCACCGATGTACCTGAAAAGAGATTGTCCCGACTCTTGAGCCGCGGCTTTGGCAATGGCCAGCGACGTTCCCAATATGGCATTCGCACCGAGTTTACCTTTGTTTTCAGTGCCATCTACCTCCAGCATTATTTTATCGAGTAGGTTTTGATCGTATATTGAAAACCCGATCAATTCTTCTGCAATCACTGAATTCACATTTTCCACGGCCTGCAAGACTCCTTTTCCCATGAACCGGCTTTTATCACCATCTCTAAGTTCTACCGCTTCGTGCTTCCCAGTAGATGCTCCAGAAGGAACAGCCGCCCGACCCAGCACTCCGTTTTCCGTAACTACGTCTACTTCAACAGTAGGATTACCTCTTGAATCGAGAATTTGACGCGCATAAACACTTTCTATTAAACTCATTTTTTATTGTCTTTTATTAGTTGAATAAACTGATCAAACAGGTATCTGGAGTCATGCGGCCCTGGTGAGGATTCCGGGTGGTATTGTACTGCAAAGGCCTTTTTATCTTTGATCTTAATACCTGCTATTGTATTATCATTGAGGTGAAGGTGGGTAACTTCGACCTTGTCCGATTTATTGGCTTCATCTTCAGATACCACAAACCCATGGTTTTGAGAAGTAACTTCACTCAACCCCGTTTCGACATTTTTAACAGGGTGGTTGAGTCCTCGGTGACCGTGATGCATCTTATAGGTAGAAATACCACAGGCCCGCGCAATGATCTGATGGCCTAGGCAAATTCCAAACAATGGTAAATCTGCTTGAAGGACTTGTTTAACCGTATTTACCGCATAATCCATTACAGCCGGATCGCCCGGCCCGTTGGATATAAAATACGCGTCTCCACCCCACTTTTGCATTTCGGAAAAATCTGTTTTTGCTGGAAACACCTTACAGTAAGCACCCCTTGAACTGAGATTTTTTAGTATACTCGTCTTAATACCTAAATCCAAGACGGCTATCTTAATCTCACTGTCTTCCTGACCTATGTAGTATGGGGTTTTAGTACACACTTGTGAGGATAACTCCAACCCTTCCATGGAAGGCACTTTACTTAATTCTGTTTTTAGTATATCCGCTGGAAGCTCAGATGAAATAATAGCATTCATAGCTCCCTTGCTTCTTATGTGCCTTACCAGCATTCGCGTATCCAAATCAGAAATGCCCACTATTTCGTGCTTTTCCAGATAATCCTGTAAGCTAGAATCTGCCGTTTCGCGGCTATGTAAATGGGCGTATTCGTTTACTACTATCCCACTAATGGTCGGGCTCTCGGATTCTTGCTCCGTATCCAAAGCGCCATAATTACCTATATGTGATGTGGTGTTTACAATGATCTGACCGGTATAGGAAGGGTCCGTATAAATCTCTTGGTAACCAGTCATACCCGTATTAAAACAAATCTCACCCCCACTTGTCCCCTTTTTACCTATTGAAGTTCCTTCTAGAAAGGTACCGTCTTCCAATAATAAGTAGGCGGGTTCTTTGGATGATAGTTTCATAGGAACTGACTTGATCTTAGACTAAAGCAAAAATAAAAAAAGGGATTAGATATAAATCCAATCCCTTAATTTTTTAAAATCTGAAACTTCTATTTTTCAGCATCTTTATCTTTATCTTCTTCTTTTTCGTCCGATGCATTCTGAGAACTGTCTTCGGCCTCTTCTGTTGAAAGCTCTTCGGTTGCTTGTTCAGCATCAGCTTTTAGCTCCTCAGAAGGGACCTCTTGTATAACTTCTGCCTCTTCTGTAGGCTCTCCTAATGCAACATCATTGGTAGCATCAGCTTCTGGTCCTGGATCTTCACTAGCGGAATCTTCGACTTTTTTATCTTCAACATCCTCTTCTACCGTAACTACCTCATCTTCAACCACTTCTTCCTGACCTACTTCAGTGGCTTCCTCAGTTTCTGGGGTAACTTTAGATTCCACTTTATCAGCGGTTCCGCCCTTACCTCTTCTGCTCCTCCTTGTTTTAGCCTTCTTCGGCGCATCTTCCAGTAAAAGCTCATTGTAATCCACCAATTCAATGATACACATATCGGCATGATCTCCAAGACGATTACCTGTCTTCAATATCCGGGTATATCCTCCCGGACGTTCAGCTATTTTACCAACCACTTCATCAAACAGTGTCTTTACAGAATCCTTGTCATTAAGATATGAAAACACAACTCTTCTGGAATGAGTAGTATCATCCTTTGCTTTTGTAAGGATAGGCTCCACGTACTTTCTTAAAGCTTTCGCTTTTGCCACTGTGGTACTGATCCTCTTATTCATAATCAGGGAGGTTGCCATGTTCGAAAGCATTGCTTTCCGGTGTGGCGCTGTCCTTCCCAGATGATTAAACTTCTTGCCGTGTCTCATCTCAATTATTCTTCGTCCAGTTTGTACTTCGACAGATCCATGCCGAAAGTCAAGCTTTTATCTTGTACTAATTGCTCTAATTCTGCCAGCGATTTTTTACCGAAATTTCTGAATTTCATCATATCAGAAATCTCTAATCTTACCAAATCACCGAGGGTTTTGACGTCTGCCGCTTTTAAGCAGTTGTATGCTCTGACTGACAGATCAAGATCATTAAGTGAGGTTTTAAGAAGTTTACGCATATGAAGCATTTCTTCATCAACCTGCTCTATTTCACCTCCCTTGTCAGTTTCTAATTCAATAGATTTATCAGAAAATAGCATAAAATGCTGTATCAAGATATGTGCAGCACCTTCAAGTGCCTTCTCAGGATGTATTGAACCATCAGTCTCGATATCAATTACTAATTGTTCATAATCGGTCTTTTGTTCAACCCTCGTATTCTCAATACTGTATTTCACGTTTTTTATAGGCGTAAAAATAGCATCGATGGGAATAAATCCGAATACTTGTTCAACTGGTTTATTTTCCTCAGCAGGTAAGTAACCTCGCCCCTTTTCAATGCTAAGTTCTATCTCTAATTCAACAGATTCATCCAAATTACAAATTACGAGGTCAGGATTTAAGATTTCAAAAGCAGAGGTAGCATTCGTTATATCTCCCGCCTTAAATTCTTTTTGATTCTTTATTGCTACGGTAATTTTATTATCAAAAGACTCTCCTACTTTTTTGAACCTTACCATTTTCAAGTTCAAAATAATTTCGGAAACATCCTCTACCACACCTTCAATAGTAGAAAATTCATGCAGTACGCCAGGTACCTTGATTCCAGTAATGGCATAACCTTCCAGAGACGAAAGTAATATTCTTCTCAAGGCATTTCCGATGGTTACACCGTAACCTTTTTCAAGGGGTTTAAACGTAAAAAGGCCGCGGAAGTCATCCGCTTTTTCCATTGCGACCTTATCTGGCATTTGGAATGCTAAAATCGACATAGTTGTTTCAGCTTTTTTTAAAGTTTAACCTCAACAATATGTTGAGGCTCTGATTATTTTTAAAATCTATTTAGAGTAAAGTTCAACGATCAATTGCTCGTTGATATTCTCGGGAATTTCATCCCTTTGAGGCATGGCAACTACTTTGCCACTCAATTCCGTACTGTCCCATTCTAACCATGGAAAACGGTTCTGAGCGCTGGATCCCAAGCTATCTGTCACGACCTCAAGCGATTTAGATCGCTCTCTTACAGCAACAATATCTCCTATACGTACACTAAAAGATGGTATATTAACAATATCTCCGTTTACGGTAATGTGTTTATGGAGTACTAATTGCCTTGCCGCTCTCCGCGTAGGTGCAATTTTTAAACGGAACACAACGTTATCTAATCTCGCCTCAAGTAACTGCAGAAGAATTTCGCCGGTGATTCCGGACTTGCGAGAGGCTCTATCAAACAAATTAGCAAATTGCCTTTCGAGTACGCCGTATGTGTATTTTGCTTTTTGTTTTTCACCCAACTGGATAGCATACTCAGACTGCTTTCTCCTTCTATTTCGACCGTGCTGACCAGGAGGATAACTCTTTTTTTGAAGTGCTTTACTAGCACCGAAAATAGGTTCGTTAAATCTCCTGGCGATCTTTGTTTTAGGACCTCTGTATCTTGCCATTGTCTACTGCTTTTCTATTCGTGTAATTATACTCTTCTGCGTTTAGGAGGACGGCACCCATTGTGCGGTAATGGTGTAACGTCTTTTATGGTAGTCACCTCAATACCTGTATTTTGTATAGTTCGAATAGCCGACTCTCTTCCCGCACCCGGCCCTTTTACAAATACTTCGACTTTTCTTAGCCCGAGATCGTATGCCTTCTGCGCGCAGTCCTGCGCAGCCATTTGCGCAGCGTATGGGGTGTTCTTCTTGGAACCCTTAAATCCCATTTTACCTGCAGAAGCCCAAGAGATCACCTGACCAGTGGTATTAGTCATCGAAATGATGATATTGTTGAATGAAGCCTTTATATGCGCCTGACCAATAGCCTCTACATTGACGACTCTTTTCTTTGCCTTATCTTTTCTCTTTTGTGCCATTTCTTGCCTTGCCTAACAACTTATTATTTAGTAGCCTTTTTCTTATTAGCCACGGTCTTTCTTTTCCCCTTACGAGTTCGAGAATTATTCTTCGTTCGCTGACCCCTCACAGGTAAACCTTTTCTATGCCGAAGTCCACGATAACACCCGATATCCAATAAGCGCTTAATACTTAATTGAACCTCTGACTTAAGTACACCTTCTACCTTAAAATTCTCACTGATCAGGCTTCGCACTGTGTTCGATTCCTCGTCCGTCCAGTCCTTAACCTTTTTGCTCCAATCGATTTCAGCCTCAGTTAAAATCTTTTGCGCTGCACTTTTACCAATGCCATAAATATAGGTTAAGGCTATCTCGCCTCTTTTATTATCGGGGATATCTACTCCTGCTATACGTGCCATATCAGCCTTGTCTTTGTTTAAATCGTGGGTTCTTTTTGTTAATCACGTAGACCTTTCCTTTTCGTCTGATGATCTTACAATCAGCGCTACGTTTCTTCACTGATGCTCTTACCTTCATTATCTTTTATTTATAGCGATAAACAATTCGTCCTTTCGTTAAATCATAAGGTGACATTTCCAATTTTACTTTATCACCCGGTAAAATTTTAATATAATGCATACGCATTTTGCCAGAAATATGCGCAATTACTTCATGACCATTTTCTAACTCTACTCTAAACATTGCGTTAGAAAGGGCCTCTGTAATTGTCCCGTCTTGCTCTATTGACTGTTGCTTAGCCATATTAAAATTTAAAGTTCTCTTCTATATATCTATGTGTCGTTAAAACCTCTGTCCCATCTCTAAAGATCGCTACCATATGCTCATAATGAGCGGAAGGTTGGCGATCCGCTGTTCTAATGGTCCATCCATCTACTTCCTGGACTACCTTTCTCGTACCAAGATTTATCATCGGTTCTATAGCTATCACTAATCCATCCTTAAGCAATGGTCCTTTTCCACGCTTGCCGTAATTTGGGACCTCAGGACTTTCGTGCAGATCTTTTCCTACACCATGCCCCACAAGCTCCCTAACAATACCATAGCCATAAGCTTCCACATAATGTTGAATCGCATAGGCAACATCTCCCATTCGATTACCATAAACAGCTTTTTCAATACCTTTATAGAGCGACTCTTTCGTCACTCTTAATAATTGCTCTATCTCTGCCGTAACCTGCCCAATCGGATAGGTGTAAGCAGAATCGCTATGAAATCCTTTGTAAAAAACTCCACAGTCGATTGAAATAATATCACCCTCTCTTAATTCGTAGTCGCCTGGAAACCCATGCACCACATTTTCATTAAGAGAAATACATAAAGAGAAAGGGAATCCATTAAAGTTTTTAAATGAAGGCGAACCCCCATGATCTCTAATAAATTCTTCAGCCACCTGGTCCAAGTCGATGGTTTTTACACCAGGCTTGATTCTTTTGGCTACCTCACCGTGCGCTTTTCCTAATATTTGCGCACTCTCTTTTATTATTTCGACCTCTTCCCTGGTCTTGTATTTAACCATCGGGCTTTAGGCCGCAGCAATTTGAGAACGTCCTTTCACTTTTCCGGACTTCATCATACCCTCATAATGTCTCATCAACAGATAGCTTTCTATTTGTTGTAGTGTATCGAGAATCACACCCACCATGATCAAAAGTGATGTACCTCCATAGAACTGTGCAAAGTTATCACTGACCCCTGCCTGCACAGCAAATGCTGGTATCACAGCAATGATGGCCAGAAATATGGATCCGGGTAAAGTTATTTTTGTTAAAATCTGATCAATAAATTCAGACGTTTGTTTTCCAGGCTTTACACCTGGAATAAAGCCGCCATTTCTTTTTAAATTATCGGCTATGTCATTCGGATTTACCGTAATAGCAGTGTAAAAGAATGTAAAAATTAAGATCAATATTCCAAACAACAGATTGTATTGCCAACTGTAAGGATTGCTAAAAGTCGATCCTATGTACGCACCTATCTCACTATCTCTCCACAGTCCAGCAACCATTGCCGGAATAAACATAAGAGCTTGGGCAAAAATGATAGGCATTACCCCTGAAGCATTTACTTTTAAGGGAATGTAATCTCGCTTTCCTCCATAAAGTTTATTTCCTATTACCTGCTTAGCATATTGGATGGGAATCCTTCTGGTAGCTTGAACTAGTGCCACGGTAGCCACCACAACAAAAAATAAGGCTACAATCTCCAAAACCGACATTAAGGCACCGTTAAGTCCCTTATCTTCAACAAACTCATACCATATAGATGCCGGAAACCGCGAAATAATGCCGATCATGATGAGCATAGAAATACCGTTTCCGATACCCTTGTCAGTAATTCTTTCCCCCAACCACATGCAGAACATAGTTCCGGTAATCAAAATGATCACTGAGAAAATATTAAAAAAAGCTGATGGATAAAGAATAGCTTCTGGTGGAACAGTAGTGGCCAAATAACTGCCTCCCTGTGCCGCAGTGATAGCTATCGTTAATACTCTTGTGATTTGGGTCAATCTCTTGCGACCTGATTCACCTTCCTTTTGAAGTTTCTGAAAATAAGGAACAGCTACAGTAAGTAACTGGATGACAATAGAAGCCGAAATATAGGGCATAATACCCAATGCAAATATGGATGCCCTACTGAATGAACCACCTAAGAAATTATTAATAAAGCCGAAGATACCACCCTGATCAATACTCAAAGCCTCAGGATCAATACCTGGTATGACAACGAATGAACCCAACCTAAAGACGATTAGAAACCCAATAGTGTTGAGAATCCTTACCCTGAG
>JBCCIX010000137.1:0-9779 GCA_039028075.1 Bacteroidota bacterium
CGACTTAATGTGAAGGCTCTTCGTGATCTCACCCCACAAGACCTGGAAACCGTGAGGACTTCGCTTGCACCCGATGATTTTCAAAAAGCGCTTTATGTACTTGAGGAAAACCAACGAGTGATTACCTTTTCAGAAGCGATCGTGAACGGTGACTTGAAAGCGCTGGGTAAACTTTTGATTGAATCCCATGAAGGTCTGAGTAAACAGTATCGGGTAAGTTGTGTAGAATTGGACTTTTTAGTAGACTGCATTCGAGATAACCCTGATGTTCTCGGTGGAAGAATGATGGGAGGCGGTTTTGGCGGATGTACTATAAATTTGGTAAGAAAAGAATCTGTTGCAGTACTAAAACAAAACATTCAAAGCAGATTCACGCTTAGATTTGATAGAGAGTGTACATTCTATGAAGTAAAGCTCTCTGCAGGAACACATTTGATTAATTAATAGCGAGTACTATGCCCACTACGATAAAAGATATTGCCAAGCGACTGCGGGTTTCACCATCTACGGTTTCCCGGGCTTTAAATAATAAACCGGGAATTAGTAAAAAAACAATATCGGCGGTCAACGTGATGGCCCAAAAGCTGAACTATAAACCCAACTCGGTAGCGGTTAGTCTAAGGCAACACCGGTCTAATTGTATTGGTGTGGTTGTGCCTAAAATATCCAATCACTTTTTTTCCGAGGCCATCGGCGGTATTCAGGAAATAGCAGTCAAATCAGGTTATCAACTGTTGATCTCCCAAACCAACGATACTATTGAGGAGGAAATAAATGCGATTAACGCTTTGAACTCCGGTCGTGTGGACGGAATTCTTTTATCTATTGGCGCTGAAGTCTCAACATTAAATCATATAAAAGCCTTAAGCAAGGAACTACCGGTGGTACTTTTCGATAGAGCAACTACCAAGTTTGAAGTTTCTTGCGTCACGGCGGAGGATTACGAAGGCGCTTACCGGCTCACGAGACACTTGATCCAAACCGGGCGAAAACGCATCGTCCATCTTGCCGGACCCAGAAATTTGGAAATTATAGATGCGCGATACCGAGGATACAAAAACGCACTCTCTAAACATAAAATACCCCTGAAAAATCGGTTGGTCGTAGAGTGCGATTTTGATGTTCAAAAAGTTGATCAAGCTATCCGTGATTTGGTGATTGACGGAGTAAAGTTTGATGCCATTTTTGCGAGCAATGATGATAAGGCGGTACAGGCTATTCTCACGTTAGATCAGTTAGGTATAAAGGTGCCTGATCAAGTGGCCGTGGCCGGTTTTGGTAACTATGCGGTTTCGAATATTGTGAAACCCAATTTGACTACCATCAATCACCAACCGCGTAAAATGGGAGCGTTAGCCGCTAAAATTTTACTCGCACAGATGAATCAGAATCAAGACATCTCAAAATCAACGGTAAGCTCAGAACTGATTGTCCGGGATTCTACCTAAACGCTGCATTGAAATTTACCTTCGTTTTAATATTGACTTAACACTTGCCTAACGTAACCTAAGACACCTTATCGATATTTCTTAGATCATTACCAGTACGAAAGAAAGATGACTACTGCTTATGAGGGGGTGATTAGTCCAACAGTATTTCCCGCTACGTCTTCAAACCAGGCGAATTTTCTTCCGTCAGGAAGTTGCACCGGATTAACCAATACCTTTCCACCTTTAGCTTCAATCACTTTTAAGTCGGCCGCAAGAGTGTCAGTTTCTATATAGATAGTAATATATTTTTGAGGTTCGTCGGGTGCCAATTTATTGAGGTGTCCATTGATTGCATTTTCGTCTCCAGTGTCGATTATCGCCGAATTTCCTTGCTGTTTTAAATTCCAATTAAAAACAGATTTATAGAATTCAGAAGTTTTCTCTAGGTCGCTACATCCGATTTCAAAAAACACCACGGTTTTTTTCATAACATATACCACTTTACGTCTCTACCAAGCTACAATGAACAGGACTTAAAAAGAAGTATCTTCTCTACTCCTGTAATCAGGATTTTTTCAAATTTCAAAAGGAAAAGATGTCGCAAAGACTTTAACCGAATGTATACTACGTGGGCCCTTCACACTCTATTTTCTTTCTGGCTACCGGTTTCATCTCCGCTGTAGGACAATCGATCGGATTGAATGCTCACAGATCAGTTTGAGGATTCTTTTAACGTTATCCTGCTGAAGTACGAGAAGTCGTGTGACCATTAGGAATGATCTATGATAGCATATCGTCAATTCATAAAAGTGGTCTGACGACTATCCAGGTTCGATTAAGGATCGTTTAAAACGTAGCCCAGCAGAAATCCGACGAGTCGTCTGACCACTAGAAACGAGGTCTGACCACTACTAAGAAGTTCTGTCACTGATCACACGGCATTTTACTCTGATAAAAGCTTATCACTAGAAGTAGTTATTGCAATACTCACTTACAAAATAGAATTTTGCTGTTTCTTAGAATGTGTCTTAATAAAAGATTTTAATAATCTGCCACAAGGAAAATATGCGGGCCAGAAAATTAGAGGAAGAGAATTTCGATATAACCACCATCAACGGCTTTAACCGGTTGTATGATCTATACGCCTCCAAAGTTTTCGGTTTTCTTATGCACAATCTTCAAGATGAAATGGCCGCTGAAGACCTGCTTCAAGACCTTTTTACAGATACTTGGCAAAGAAGGTATGAGATCAAAGTCAGGGATTCCCTTGAAAAGTACTTAATTAGCGCCTGTAAGTACAAGCTTATTGATTTCTATCGGAAAGCCGACAAAGTCTCCGATCTTGAACAGGTAAAACCACGTGAAAACTCATCAATAACCCCGGAGGATTGGGTTATTTTTTCTCAATCAAAATCACGGATGTTTGCGATCTTTAATAAAATGCCGGTTCGAACAAAAGAGATTTTTCTTTTAAGCAGGAAACAAGGTCTTTCCAATAAGGAGGTCGCTAAAAATCTTAAGGTAAGTGAAAAGACCGTAGAATACCATATCAGTAAGACCCTAAAGTTACTCAGAACCTATTTTTTTATTTTTTTCTAATTATTCCAAAAACCATTTAGGGTAAAGTCCTTTTCCTGCGACTACCAGTTAATTGCACCTCGAAGAGGAAATTAATTGGATATGAAAATCTCACCGGAATTACTTCAAAAATACGCCCAAGGTACCTGTACGAGCGAAGAGCGTAAAATTGTTGAAGATTGGTTAGCTTCAGAAGGCACATTCGAAGACACTACCTACGATGCCCTTTTTGCCGCGCGTAAAGAAATAATTCGTGAAAAGCTGAATGCTCGTCTACAGAAAATGAGCTCCAAAGACCTTATTAAACCGGGAAAGGATGCTCAATCCGCTAAAGTGATTGACTTTCGAGCGAAGTCTAAGAGATACCGTCAATACTGGGTGGCGGCCGCAGCTATCGTACTCTTTGCGGTAAGCTTTTCACTCTACTATTTTTCGAGCTCGATCAATTTTATTAATACGGTTCAGGTGGCAGATGACTACCAAGCCATACAGACCCAACGCGGCGAGAAGAGGACGGTTACACTTTCCGATGGTTCCACCGTTCGGATGAATTATGAAACGGAGATCCGTGTACCAAAGCAATTCAAAGGGGGTGAACGGATTATATACTTAACCGGTCACGCTCACTTTGAGGTGGTCAGAAATACCGAACGTCCATTTATCATATACACAGCTGATAGTAAAACACAGGTGTTGGGCACTTCTTTCGATATCAATACGAAGGAAAAAGAAACCGAGATCATTGTTTCGAGTGGGAAAGTAGTTTTTTCGGAGAAAGCGCAGGAAAACAATCAGGTAACCCTTACGGTAAACGATAGAGCCGTTCTTGGCGCCGATAAAAGCATCGCTACGGACCAGGTTAATGCAGGTGAACTCACGGCCTGGAAGGATAACAGACTTATTATTGATCACAAGACCCTGGCGGAAGTGATTCAGATTTTGGAGCCTTGGTTTGACATCTCCATTGAGGTGAGAGACCCTAGCCTTCTTGACGCTATCTACAAGTTCTCTTTTGATAATCCACCCCTTACCACCCTCTTATTGGAGATGAGCTACATCGGGCAATTCCAGTATGACATCGACGGAAAGCAGGTAATCCTTTATTGATGTTGAAATTACGATTTGCACTCCTGGTCTTGACGGTACTTCTAAACCTGGAAGGACTCGCTCAACACGATATTTTAAAAGAAAGGGTGACGATCCACTTCACGGGCGAAACGGTAATTGAGGCACTAAGCAGGCTGTCGGAACAAACAGGGTACACTATTAACTATTCACTGACGCAGATACCTGAACGCTTGGTAAAAAAGAATTTTCAAAATGAAGAATTGAGAGAGATTATCCAAGAAATATGGGGTGCAGAAGAGCTTGACTATCGGGTTGTTGGAAGTTCAATTTCCTTGATCAAGACCGGTAGGAGAGAAAAGAAAGCAACCGATGGTCGTATTTTCGGGAGAATAACCGATGCTGAAAATGAACCCTTGCCTTTTGCTACGGTAGGTATCAAAGGTACTACGCAAGGGGTAATTACGGACGAGAGCGGACTTTTCGAGATCGCATCATTGGAGGAAGGCTATCACACGCTGGCGATATCATCCACGGGCTACCTGTCGCACGAAGTTCGGGCGTTCGCCAAATCCGGAAGCGCTACGCAATTACAGGTTGCCCTTTCGGAAGCGGTTAACACACTTGACGAAGTAGTGGTAGAGGGTACTTCTATCGCTAAAGAAATTTCACTTGAACCTATCAAAATAAATACCATCGATGCCGCAGACTTTAGAATCCAGTCTGTAGGTGCTGCTGAAATGCTGAAGATCGCACCTGGTGTTTTAGTCCGGCGTTCGGGAGGGCTGGGAAGCGCGGCCAGAGTAAATATCAACGGGCTGCAGGGCAATGCGGTGGGCATCTATGTGGATGGCTTCCCCGTGGAGTACCTCGGAGGGGGATACAATCTGAACAATTTACCGGGATCGGTGATTGATCGACTGGAAGTCTATAAGGGCGTAGTACCGGCGGATAAGTCAACGGATGCATTGGGTGGTGCGGTCAATATTGTTTCTAAACGATTGTACAACGATGCGCTTGAGCTAAGCTATCAGGTGGGCTCGTTTAACACACATCGTGCTACTTTTTTAGGGAGCAAACGAATTAAAAATCATTTATCGGTTACCCTAGAAGGTTATCATAACTACTCTGACAACGACTTTTTGATGGGTAACGTGCGGAACACTTGGCTTGATTCCATTCCAAACAAGTTCTTTCCGGCCCAGCCGGATAGCCTTATTGCCTCACCGAGAGAGGATACTCTCCGAAGAGTGAGAAGGTTCCATAACGCCCACCGTTCCTCCTTTGTACAGGCCGGTTTACATTGGAACGATTTACGGTGGGCGGACCAGTTGTCATTTACCAGCAATTTTTCTAGCCGGTTCGATGAGGTACAGTCGCTAAGCATTACCGAAGGTTTTGCACTCTTTGGACGAACCAGTGAAACGGTCGCTTTTAACCAAAGCCTTACGTATGCCAAGGCTTTTATGGATGAAACTCTGGAATTGCGCTACAAAGGCGTTATTTCTAACTCCAGAAATGGAACTGATCGCAGCAATTTGGACAAATTCAATTGGGAGAAAGAGATAATAGAACGGAACGCGTCCGATTCTTTGGACATTGAGCAAACAGGTCTGAGTCATGCACACCGACTTGGTATTACCTATCAAATAAATGAAAGGAACAGATTGAGCCTCAATAATTTTTACGCAAGAACCCGATCTTTCCGAAAGGATAAAATTGATCCGTTTTTTGAAGCCTTTGGGGAATTGATCAATGGAAACGAGATACCTTCTTTCTTTACCAAGAACATTGCTTCCATTGAATGGACAAGTGACTGGCTTGAAAAAAAGTTCACTTCTACAGTCTTTGGCAAACAGTATTTCTACCGTGCAGAGACGGCCGTTCGTACGACTGATGGCACATTAGAAGTAGAGGATCAAACCACAGGTTATGGAGGCGCACTAAAGTACGTATTCACAGAGCACTTTTTTATTAGGAGCAGTTACGAGTATGCCGTTAGGATTCCTACCGAGAGGGAAGTTTACGGTGATTTCGTAAACGTCAACCCCAATTTTAGTTTAAGACCAGAGCGGTCCCATAACGTTAACCTTGGGATCACCTATGAGAAAACGTTCGAAAAATTATTCAGGATCCATACGTCACTGGATGGCTTTATTAGGAACACCAGAGACTTAATCTGGTTGGTTCCGGTTGGAACCTCGTCGCAATTTAGGAATAATCGACAGGTGAGATCCTTGGGGATGGAGTGGAGCCTCAGGGTCATAAAGGATGATCACTCAAATATCGAGTATAATCTGACCCAACAGGAGCGCACCTACCTGGCGTTTAATGAAGAAATATTAGTAAGTCAATATCCGTCTTTTATTGGATCTCCTTTTCCTAATACGCCTACTTTTTTTCATAATGTGCAATTAAATCTCGGCATTAAAAGCTTTAAAAGTACGCTCCCTAATATAGTAGTATACGGGTCGTGGTTTCATGTGAAGGAGTTTAGTATTACGGATGAACCGCCCAATGGCGAACCCGAACCCTTTTCCCTGGTCCCGGTGCAAAATGAATTTAATCTAGGCCTAGGTTATTTCTCACCGGATACTAAGCTCAACCTTTCCTTTCAGGTCAATAACCTAACGAATGATCTTGCGCTATTTGACAATTGGAGGGTGCCGAAGCCCAATCGAAATTTTCAATTTAAAGTTAACTATCAAATATTTTAATCATGCAATTAAGCTTATCTGTTCGGCCAATGCCAACACTCTTATATCACCTTTTAGTCCTAGGTATTTTGTCTGTGCTCATTAGCTCATGTAGTGACGATGACCCTGAGGTTTCACCTGCGGAAGGGTTTATTCGTTTTACGCTGATCGATCCGGAGGGGGATTCCCTGGTCATCAGAAATTTTGGCACAACCGAATTAGATATTTCAGGATATCAGCTTTGCCTTGGCCCCAACCAATACAATGCAGTTGGTAACTACACCGATATCGTAGGGGACCTATCATTATCAGCGGACGAAACCGTGACGATCAAGCTCGGTTCAGGTACGCAAAACGTAACTTCCCTTCCGGTAGAAAACGGTGGGTTGGGGCTATTCGCTTCTGCTGATGACTTCAGTTCCACAGATCCCGAACTATTTCTGGATTATGTGCAGTGGGGGGCTGCTGGTCAGAACCGGGTAAGCCTAGCAGTGACTGCCGGAAGGTGGGACGATGCAGCTAGTTTTATTTCGGGATTTAGCCCCTATACCTTTTCAGGATCACCCGGTCAGATTGGTGTCTCATTTTGGCAAACCCTGTCCCCGGAACAGGTACGATTGAAATCGGGATTCATAGTGAGGGCAGAGACACCTAACGGTAATATTATCGCCAAGTATTTTAGCGAAATGCCCTCAGGGACAGCAGATTTATCTGACGGTCAGGTATTCCAGAACTTTGAACCTCAGGCTATCCTAGATGGTTTTCTGTACAGCGACGGTGCAACAGATGGCACCCAGGTGCTTGCCAGAACGAGAGTAAATGGAAACGGCCAAATCGTAAGTGCTGGAACTTTACCGGTTGCCGGGGATATTAGCAGACCCTCCATCGCCGATGCTTCCACCGGCGTCTTTACAACCACTGCCAGCAGTCCCGCGCAATTAGGTGTTTTTGACCCGCTAAATATGCAATTGGAAGGTCTGATATCACTGAGTGAAGAGGAAATTTCTGAACCTCATGAGCTTCGCAACGCCCTTATACGTGATGATGAGGTATACGCGAACCCGATACCTACAGGCGATGAAGATTTTAATTCTGTCTATCTACATGTCGCCAATCATCAAACAGGAGCCTATGTCAGTACTGCCGAATTCCCTGATTTTGGAAGAAACACCTGGATAAAAATGCCATTTTCAAATAATGTCGATGAAAATGGAAACATCTATTATATGGCTACGGGGACTTTTCCGACAAATACCTCTGCCAGCCTGCTTAAAATACCCTCAGGATCCAATGATTTTGATCTTGATTATAAGTTTGAACCTGCAAGTGTGGTTAACCCTTTGAATTTACTTGTGCCCTATACGGCTTACTTCAATTATGTGGCAAATGATATTGCGGTTGCACTGGCCGTGACCGATGTTCCGGATGCAGCTTTAGACATCATTACCCAGGCGGGGGGAATAGGTAATCTTACCCAAGCTCAGCTATTACAAATTCTCGGTCTATTCACCACAGAAGAAGTTGGCAGATGGGTAAAGATAAATGTGGTGACCCAAGATGTTGAAATAATTCAGGGTTTACCGGCCTTAGGTGGGTTCGGGCCCGAAGGTGCGGTAGTGATTGATGGTAAAGTTTACCTAACCGCCAGCACGGGTTCAGAAAATGCCGTCTACACCTTTAACCCTTCTACCGATGCAGTAGAAAAGGTATTTGAAGTTGAGGGTGGTGCGGTGAGAGGTTTGATAGACCTTTCCTGGTAAATAAACTTGTGACTTGTGAGCAGGTGTATCCGACCTTCAGGTGGATACACCTGCTTAACAGGTAGACATCCAGGAAAATGCCGGCATCGAAAAATATCAATACTAAGCTCTGGAACATCCACAACTGGGTTGGGCTGTATGCAGGGATATTCATTGCCGTCTTAAGCGTGACGGGTGTACTTGCATTGTTCAAAGTTGAAATCGACGAAGCGATAAATCCTAACTACTTTAAAATCGATACCCCTACGGAAACGACCAACCTCCATCCTGATGTGAATACCTTGATTGATAGCCTTAAAAATGAATACGGCGCATCTAATCTTGAAAGTATCACACCTTCCCTGGACGAATCCAAGAATTGGATCATCCGTTTTAATCAAGTGATTTGGAAACCTTATCCCAGAAAGATCTTTCACCAAATATTTTTTAATCCTTACCAGGGAAAAATCGTGGGCGTAAGGGACTATGCTAAAACCTGGGGGCATTACATCAGGCACATACATGCAAGGTTATTTATCGGTCAAGTAGGTAGAATTTGGGCAGGACTTGGAGGTATGGCGCTCTTGGTCTCAACGATCACGGGGATTTTAATTTATGGCCATTTTATGAAACGTCAGTTTTTTGGGGCTATTCGGAATAAAAACCTAAAGCTAAGATCAGCGGATTTTCACAAGGTTATAGGTATGACCACTTTATTGTTCAATCTGATGATTTCTGTGACAGGTGCATGGCTCGGGCTTCAATTTATACTTCAGCCTGCTCTACAAATAAAGAGCCCAGAGCAATACAAGCGAACAGAAAAACCTATTTCACCAGAAGATGATCTTGCTTATCCAGTAGATTACGTTAAAGCGTTTGAAACGTCAAGAACCTTATTTCCTGATCTATCGCCCAGAATCATCAGAGAGTCCAAAGGGGGCAGCCGCAAGATTACCATACGCGGGAACGTGCCAAAAACAGCCTATCAAAACAGCATTAATTATATCGTTTTAGATAAACGTGATTATCATGAGCTGGGGCGGTATGACATACGAGAAAAATCACTACATAATAAGCTTTATTATGCTCAAGAGGGGCTGCATTACGGAGACTTTGGGGGCATTTGGGTTAAGGTGATCTATTCATTTTTTGGCCTCACCTCGGGCATATTGGCCATTTTAGGATTTGTACTTTACTTGGAGAGAACCAAGTCAAAACAAAAGAAAAAAGTAAACTACAAAACTACCGGCAAAAAAGTCTGGCGCTGGACC
>JBCCIX010000138.1:0-9778 GCA_039028075.1 Bacteroidota bacterium
AAGTTATTTATTAATAAGACAGGAAAAAATAGTAAATTCGAGTTAAAACCTACACTGACGAAAATCAGTTTTTTTGGGTGTAGTACGGCTTAGGCCCTGTTTAACATTTAATAATCAAGCACAAAACATAATATTCATTTATTCTTTAAAATAAACTTACATTTTGACGTGTTGAATCCTTATTTAAAATACTTAAACAAATTAAAAAAATGCAATTAAATGTGGAATAGTACAGGGCGGTAACAGCTGCCCCTTGTGTGCCTTACCGGTTGTAGTGTTCGTGGTAATATTTTTGATATTCACCGGAAGTGACCCGCGCCAACCACGCTTCATTTGCCAGATACCAATCCACCGTCTTTTCCAGCCCTTCTTCAAACTGCAGGGAAGGCTGCCAACCCAATTCTTTCATGATCTTTGAAGCATCAATGGCGTATCGTAGGTCATGACCTGCACGGTCTGTTACAAAGGTGATCAGCTTGGCGGATTCACCGGATGCTCTATCCAACTTTTTATCCATTACTTTGCAAAGTAGATGGACAATGTCAATGTTCTTCCATTCATTGAATCCACCAATATTGTAAGTCGCTCCAAAGGTGCCTTTGTGAAATACCTCGTCAACGGCCTTGGCGTGGTCCAAGACATACAGCCAGTCCCTTACATTTTCGCCCTTTCCGTAGACCGGAAGGGGTTTGTTCTGCTTAATATTGTTGAGCATCAACGGCAATAACTTTTCCGGGAACTGGTTCGGTCCGTAATTGTTTGAGCAGTTTGAGATCTTGACCGGTAATTTGTAGGTATTCGCGTAAGCCCGTACAAAATGGTCGGAGCTGGCTTTTGAGGCCGAATACGGGGACTGAGGATCATAAGGAGTGGTTTCCAAAAAATAGCCACCCTCGTCCAAGGAGCCGTAGACCTCATCTGTGGAAACATGGTAGAAAATGTGTTTTTCCAACTCACCTTGCCAGGCGTTTACCGCAGCGTTAAGCAATGTGACCGTGCCAAAAACGTTGGTCTTTACAAAACTCAACGGGTCCTTAATGGAGCGGTCTACGTGTGATTCCGCGGCGAGATGGATAACATCGGTAATCTCTTTCTGCTCGAAGAGTTTGGTTATGAATTCCTGATCGCAGATGTCACCCTTCACAAATTCGTAGTTCGAAATACCTTCTATATCTTTTAAATTCTCCAGGTTTCCTGCGTAGGTCAAGGCATCCAAGTTAACTATTTTGTATTCAGGATATTTATGCACAAATAATCGAACCATATGTGACCCGATGAACCCGGCACCTCCGGTAATCAGTATGTTTTTCATGGTAGGTTCATTTTACAGTTTTTGCAACTCCATTCGCTCCAGGCATTTTATAAGGCTGTCTTTCCAATATGGGATAGCAAGATTAAATGTTTTGCAAGCTTTTTCTTTGGAAAGTAGTGAGAAATACGGTCTGACTGCTGTTGTAGGGAATTCTGATGATCTGATTGGATTTACCTGACAGTCTATTTCGCCTAGCTCAAAAATGGCTTTGGCAAAATCATACCAAGAAATAGCGCCGTGGTTGGCATAGTGGTAAATTCCAGGTTTATCCTTATTCTTCCAGTGATCCAAAATATGAATGATAACTTTTGCCAGATCGTGGGCATAAGTAGGCGTGCCGATTTGGTCGTAGACCACGTTTAGTGACCCCCGTTCTTTACCAAGTCTCAGCATGGTTTTCACAAAATTTTTTCCGTAAGAAGAGTAGACCCAGGAAGTACGTATGATGTAGGCATTTTCAAGCTCACGTACAATATTCCGTTCACCTTTCAGTTTGGTGCTGCCGTAAACAGAAAGTGGATTTGGTTTATCGTCCTCGGTGATGGGGGTGTGGCCTTGGCCGTCAAAGACATAATCCGTAGAAATATGGATGAGTCTTACGTTGTTTCTAGAACAGTGCTTGGCAATTATTCCAGGCGCCTGGGCATTTATGGCGTGTGCTAATGATTTATTTTCTTCAGCACCATCTACGTTTGTATAAGCCCCGCAGTTAATGATCACGTCTATTTCATGCAATTTAAGGTACCTGTTAATTGAGGCTTCTTCTGAAAGGTCCATTTCATCAATATCACAAAATGAGAACCTATGGTCGCTAGTAGGAGCCAAGTCCTGAAATTCACTGCCTAATTGGCCCTTAGCACCGGTCACCAATACCTTCATGGCTAGAATTGGGATTGAAAACCTTTAAATGCCGGATGTACTTTATCTTTGTCTGAAATAATAATCTCTGATTGATCGAGTTGCCAATCAATTTTTAGATTGGGATCGTTGTAAGGCAGTCCGCCCTCCGCATTTTTATGGTAGAATTGATCACATTTATACAGAATCTCAGCGTTGTTAGTTAGCGCAGCAAACCCATGTGCAAACCCCGGAGGCACGAATAGCTGCCTTGCGTTATTGGCTGATAATATAATACTGAAATGCTCGCCGTAAGTCAAACTTTTTTTTCGTATGTCCACTACCACATCCAGTATTTCCCCAGAGATGGATCGTATTAATTTTGTTTGTTGATGAGGCGGGTTCTGGAAGTGTAAACCCCTGATCACACCTTTCCTTGATAAAGAATGGTTATCTTGAACGAAAGTACTGGCTATACCTAATGCCTCCAGTTGCTTTTGATTATGGCTCTCCATGAAAAAGCCACGGTCGTCCTTTAAAATCGTGGGTTCAAGTATAAATAAGCCTTCAAAAGAAGTTTTGGTCAGTTTCATTGGGATTCGGCTATTTTCATTAGGTATTGTCCGTATTGGTTTTTCAGCAAGGGTTGCGCTAAGGTTTCCAACTGGCTTTTGTTGATGTAACCCATCCTGAATGCAATCTCTTCCAGGCAGGCAATCTTCAAACCTTGACGTTCTTCAATGGATTCCACGAAATTTGAGGCCTGTAGTAAAGAATGATGAGTGCCCGTATCCAACCAAGCCATACCTCTGCCCAGTAACTGGACGTTAAGGTTTCCTTCTTCGAGATAGAATCTGTTTAAATCGGTGATCTCCAGTTCCCTGCGTGCCGATGGTTTTACTTTCTTAGCTTTTTCAACCACGGTACGATCATAGAAATAAAGCCCGGTAACGGCATAATTTGATTTTGGTTCCGACGGTTTTTCTTCAATAGATAAAACCTTTCCACCTGCATCGAAATCAACCACGCCGTATCGCTGCGGATCATTTACATAGTAGCCGAACACAGTAGCACCCTGAGTTAACTTAGCAGTTTGTTGAAGTACTTTTGAGAAATTATAGCCGTAGAATATGTTATCGCCTAACACTAACGAAACGCAATCCTCACCTATAAAATCTTCTCCCAACAAAAAGGCCTGAGCCAAACCGTCCGGGCTGGGTTGAACTTTATAAGAAATGGTAATCCCCAAGTCCGAGCCGTCGCCGAGAATTCTTTCGAAAAGGGCAATATCCTGGGGTGTAGAAATAAGCAAAATGTTTTTAATTCCGGCTATCATCAATACCGACAAAGGGTAATAGATCATCGGTTTGTCATAGATCGGAAGAAGCTGTTTAGAAATGGCTTTGGTGACAGGATACAGCCTCGTACCGGAGCCGCCCGCCAAGATTATTCCTTTCATCAAATAGTAAGTATTAGAGTGAAAAATATCATAGATGAAGTTTATTTTACAATCTTGCTGTAGTATGTGCTTTTGGCCAAAATGCTTTAAGGTCAAAAATGACCGTAGATTCCTTTTGAAGCACTCTGATATCCATTTGTTCAAATTTTTTATGCGACACGGCCAAGACTATGCCTTCATATTTGTTCTTTGGCTCATGTACTAAATCAATTCCATATTCTTCTTTGACCTCATTCCTATCTGCATTTGGGTCATATACCTCCACGTTGATCCCAAAACTCTCTAACTCTCTCACCAAATCTATGACCTTACTATTTCGAATATCCGGACAATCTTCCTTAAACGTAATACCCAATACCAATACCCTACTTTTCTTGATCAGATTATCTTTTTGGGTCATCAATTTCACGACCTTATTAGCTACATGTAAACCCATGTTATCGTTGATACGCCTACCCGCCATGATTACTTGAGGGTTGTAACCTAATGCCTCGGCTTTATACGTTAAATAATAAGGATCTACTCCAATGCAGTGACCACCTACGAGCCCAGGTTTAAACGGGAGAAAGTTCCACTTAGTAGCTGCTGCTTCAATGACATCATGAGTGTCGATTTGCATCTTATCAAAAATGAGAGACAATTCGTTCACAAACGCGATGTTTAGGTCCCTCTGAGCATTTTCAATCACTTTAGCGGCTTCTGCTACTTTAATAGAAGGGGCTTTATGCGTTCCTGCCGTTATTATAGATTGATAAAGCCGATCAATCCGTTCTGCCACCTCCTCCGTGCTTCCGCTCGTCACTTTCTTTATAGAAGGCAAACGGTGCTCTTTGTCCCCAGGGTTAATGCGCTCCGGAGAGTAGCCACAAAAGAAATCTTCGTTATACTTCAATCCACTCACCTCTTCCAGAATAGGAACGCATATTTCTTCTGTACAGCCTGGAAATACCGTAGATTCGTAAATGACTACATCATCTTTTTTCAGTACCGCCCCAATGGTGGCGCTGGCCCTTTTTAAGGGTTCCAGGTCCGGCGTTTTAAATTCATCAATTGGTGTTGGTACCGTGATAATGTAAATGGTAGCTTCCGCCAGATCCTCTTGTTGATTCGTGAAGTTCAATTTAATGGCTTCCTTTAATTCACTGCTGTCCACCTCCAGGGTTTTATCGATACCGTTTTTCAATTCTTTAACACGCTCAGTCTTAACATCAAAACCGATAACAACTGTTTTTTTTCCAAATTCCACGGCCAAAGGTAACCCCACATAGCCCAGTCCCACCACAGCAATTTTATTCATTGATCAAATTTTTCAGGTACCATTTATAAACTTTTTCAAGGCCCTCAGCAAACAAAACATTCGGTACATAACCTAGTAATCTATTGATTTTTGATACGTCAGCCAGCGAATGCTTGACATCACCTAGTCTTTCCGGCCCGTATGTAGGATGGATATTTTTTCCTGTTACCTTTTTTAAAATCTCGATCATGTTGTTTAATGATGTCCTCTCACCGCAAGCCACATTATATATTTCATTCAGAGCACTTTTATTTTCTGTAAAAATGGCTTTTAAATTTGCTTGAACAGCATTATCGACATACGTAAAATCTCGGGAGGTTTCTCCATCACCGTTTATTATTGGTTTTCGATCCTCAATAAAAGACTTACAAAAAATGGGGATGACCGCCGCGTAAGGGTTATCTGGATTTTGCTTGGGACCAAATACATTAAAATATCTGAGACCTACATAATCTAAGTCAAACGTTTTTTTAAAGACTTGGGCATATAACTCGATAGTATACTTAGAGATGGCATAGGGACTAAGTGGATTTCCTATGTTTTCCTCAACTTTAGGAAGTTCTCGGCTATCTCCATATGTGCTTGAAGAACAAGCTAGAATGACTCGTTTAATAGCATTTTTAACCGCAGCGTATAGGATATTGACAGTGCCATCAATGTTGACTTCTGTAGTCAGCATTGGATTTTCAACGGACCGCGGTACAGATCCTAATGCGGCCTGATGTGAAATAACATCAAAACCTTCTGTCAATTCGACTATTCGATCAAAGTCACGGATATCGTCATTGTAAAACTCAAATTTTGAATTGTCCTCAAATTCTTCAATATTATCGTAGTACCCATTAGATAAGTTATCAATGACCCTCACTATTTTAACTCTGTGATCAGCTAAAAGACTTTGAACGAGATTAGATCCTATAAATCCAGCTCCACCTGTTACTACTATTCTTAAGTCAGTCATTAACTGTGCAGTGCTACCACCATCTGGAATAAATTAAAACAACCTGTCAAGTCGAATTGCCACATTATAAACCTCGTGCGAAACTATTAATTTTATGTCATATCTATTTAATGTGAAACAGTTACTGTCATTTGTTGTAAAAGAAATCCGCCTAGAATGGCGGAGTAGATACGCCATCAACGGAATAGTACTTTACCTGATCAGTACTATTTTCATCTGTTATTTAAGCTTCAACGTGAGGTCCGACGCGCTTAATCCGGTGATCTGGAATGTTCTTTTCTGGATTATTATTTTATTTTCATTGGTGAATGCCGTAGCCAAAAGCTTCATCCAAGAGACCGAGGGATCTTTTCTTTATTTGTACTGGACGCACAGTCCACAAACACTAATAGTGGGCCGAACGATATACAATGGACTTTTGATGCTTATTCTGGGTTCAGTAGGATTTGTGATTTATTCGTTGGTTTTAGGAAATCCGGTACAAGATCTACTGATTTTTTTTCTGGTTATTGTCCTTGGCACTTTAGGATTGTCCTTTACCATGACCATGGTCTCGGCGATTGCATCCAAGGCCAGAAACAGCAATACATTAATGGCCATTTTAAGCTTCCCCATAGTGTTGCCAATGCTACTTATGATCATTAAGATTTCAAAGAATGCCATTAGTGGCGTTGAAAGGGCTGCTTCCCTTGATGACTTTTTAGTGCTGGGGGCTATAAATGCCCTAGTTGGAGCGGCATCTTACTTGCTCTTCCCTTATCTTTGGCGATCTTAACGGAGTAGCGATGAAAAAGAGTTGGTGGAAGGTATTGACCGTGATTATCCTGGTGTATGTAGTAGCGGGAGGATTACTATTTGATGTTCCTCGTCTGCATCTTTTAAATGAAACCATAAGAGCTTTATACTTTCACGTTCCCATGTGGTTTGGTATGATTATTCTTCTAACCGCCTCTGCCGTCTTTTCCATACGATACTTGCAGACAGGCCAAAACGAATTCGATACTAGAGCCATAGAGTTTGCTAATGTAGGTATCGCTTTTGGTGCTTTCGGTATACTCACCGGGATGCTCTGGGCACAGTTTACCTGGGGGCAATGGTGGAGCGGGGACCCCAAGCAGAATGCTTCGGCCATCGCCCTTTTGATTTATTTTGCCTATTTTGTACTTCGAGGTTCCTTGGAGGATGCCGATCAAAGAGCTCGGATTAGTGCAGTATATAATATTTTCGCCTTTGCCGCTCTGATACCTCTTCTTTTTATTTTACCTCGATTGACAGATTCACTACACCCTGGTAATGGAGGCAATCCTGGCTTTAATGCCTATGATCTGGATAGTCGGTTACGAATGACCTTTTATCCAGCCGTAGTTGGTTGGACTTTACTCGGTATTTGGATCACATCCGTGCGCATCCGTATTCGAAGGCTATTCTTAAATCAAGAAATATGAAAAGGCTATTTTTCACATCCATATTCATGTTTTTTTTCGTGATCGGCTTTTCGCAAGACAAGATTGAAGTAACGGAGCAGGATTACGTAAATGCGGATGTTGAGATGGCCGATAAATTTCGGGCTGAAGGTAAAATTTATGTGCTTACCGGAATTATTCTAATTATTCTTTTCGGGACCATTTTATATCTTGTTGCTATTGATCGAAAGGTCGCAAAGTTGGAAAAACAGCTTAAAAACCATTGAGCGATAACCCGGATTAAGTAATCCATTCTTAAATTTGCAGAAAATTAAGCAGGATGAAGAAATCGCATATCGTTGCTCTTTTGGTTATAGCGGTGGCCGTTTTCATCATTATTTCAACGGCTGGTGATGCCAGTACCTACGTCACCTTTTCAGAGGCGAAAGAAATGTCGGAGAAAGGCGATGATAAGAGTATTCATGTGGTAGGCGAGTTAGTAAAGACTCCCAAGGGGGATATAACCGGAATAGTTACTTCTCCGGACAGACTCTCATTTTCCTTTGATATGGTAGATGAGAATGAGGAGGTGCAGCATGTTTACTACAATGAACCAATGCCTACTGACTTTTTGAAGTCGGAAAAGGTTGTTGTCATAGGTTCGTACCATAATGATGTTTTTGTTGCAGATAAAATTTTGCTTAAATGTCCTTCTAAATATGAAGAAACAACGGTGAATGCAGGGGTTTGATAAGTAGCGTAAGATAAAACATTCATGATACATACATTCATTGGTGACTTGGGTCACTTTTTTGCGATTGCCGCTTTCATAACAGCGCTGTTTGCCAGCTTCTCCTACTTTAAGGCTACGATTTCTCAAGACCTAGCGAAATCGGGGTCTTGGAAAATGAATGGTCGCTTTTTTTTTCTGGTTCACGTGGCCATGATCCTGGGTGTCGTAGTTTCGCTCTTTTACATTATTTATAATCATTACTTTGAATATCACTACGCGTGGAATCATTCCTCGAAAAGGTTACCTGTACATTATATGATTTCCTGTTTTTGGGAAGGGCAGGAAGGCAGCTTTCTTTTATGGATGTTTTGGCACGCTATTCTAGGCTCTGTTTTAATATTCACTAATAAATTCTGGGAGTCTTCTATAATGACCATTTTTACACTGGTGCAAGCGTTTCTTGCTTCCATGATATTGGGAGTGGTTATTCCAGGTATAGAATTGAAGATTGGTTCTTCTCCTTTTCTTCTTTTACGTGATGTGATTGATGCCCCCATTTTTAAGGAAAATCCGGATTTTGTTCCGGAGGATGGCACAGGGTTGAATCCACTGCTACAAAATTACTGGATGGTGATTCACCCGCCTACACTTTTCCTTGGGTTCGCAACTACGGTAATACCATTTGTTTATTGTATTTCAGGTCTATGGCTTAAAAAATACAAGGATTGGGTGCGTCCTGCATTACCATGGGCCTTATTTTCAGGTGCCGTACTCGGGCTTGGTATTCTTATGGGCGGTTATTGGGCTTACGAAACCTTAAACTTCGGAGGTTACTGGAATTGGGACCCTGTTGAAAATGCAGTGTACGTGCCCTGGTTGTTTTTAGTGGCGTCCATTCACGTCATGATCACATTCCGTAAGAGCAATACGGCCCTGAAAGCTTCTATCGTTCTGGTCATCACTATGTTCGTACTAATTGTTTATTCCACCTTTTTAACGCGAAGTGGGATACTTGGAGATTCCTCTGTTCACTCCTTTACGGATTTAGGGTTATCGGGGCAATTGCTTATCTATCTAATTGCTTTTATCTCACTGCCACTTGTTTTGTGTATTCTACGCTGGAAGGAATTGCCTTCAACGGAAAAGGAAGTTTCTACGTATTCCAGGGAGTTTTGGATTTTGATAGGGGCCATTACGTTATGTTTGATGGGGTTTCAGGTGCTACTTCCTACGTCCATTCCCGTTTACAACAGTATTATTGAGTCCTTTGGAGGGATCTCAAATGTAGCTCCACCCACTGATCAGATTGAGTTTTATACGAAGTTTCAATTTTGGTTTGCGGTAGTGATTGCATTTTTATCGGGCACAGGACAGTTTTTTTGGTGGAAAAAAATGGATAAGAAGCAATTGCTGAATAGCTTGCTGCCCCCGGTAATCATTAGTTTGCTGATTACGGTTGTAGTCATGGAGTGGTTTGACGTGTACAACATTTCATTCATTGTACTTCTACTGGCCGGTGTTTACACGGTCGTGGCGAATAGCACTATCTTATTTAAAGTGTTAAAGGGCCGCCCAAAACTTTCGGGAGGAGCCTTAGCGCATATTGGCGTAGGACTTATGCTTATCGGGATACTCTTTTCATCTGGATATTCTGAGGTAGTATCACTGAACAATACGGGGATGTTAATTTCCCGCCAACTGGATCAAGAGTTTAACCGGGAGAATCTTTTACTCTTTTTGAACGAGCCTAAAACTATGGCCAACTATCAGATAAAA
>JBCCIX010000139.1:0-9748 GCA_039028075.1 Bacteroidota bacterium
ACAGTGATCAGATGTGAATTATCATCTAATCCATCCCTCATCCAGGCGAGAGAAAGGCCTATACCTGTACCTAGTTCCAACACCTGCGCATTGGGCTTTGAAGCAATGAGTGTCTTGAGAAGATTCCCTATATGAACGTCAGACGGCATCTCAAAACCATACTCCTCACATTTTGCTTCAAGTGCAGAGCAGACTTCCGGGATCTCGCTATTTGGCCAATCATTCATTTATTTAGAAATAATTTCTTTCGAATGTGCCTCCAAGTCCTGGAGATGCTTTGAAAAAGTACTGATCGTTTTACTGAGAGATACCCTGCCCGAGCGAACGAACCCTTGAATACCAAAAGGTTGGAGCGCCTCAAAAAGGTTGTGGGTTTCACTCTTATGGCCCGACTTTTCAATGATCAGAAACTGATCGACCTGCTCTTTCACATGAGCCTCATGCGCTTTGATCACTTTGAATAACTCATCGTTATTATCCACCTCATCGAGCTTGATCTTGTAAAGGGCTATTTCACTGCTTACCGTTTCTTCATCCGTAAAGTAAAAAGCCTTAAGCACCTCTACCTGCTTTTCTATTTGCATTACCACCTTCACCGTACGCTCGCGCGTCTCTTTGATCACTACCGTGAACCTATGGATGCCTTCATATTCCGATTCCGAAGCCGTTAGACTCTCGATATTAATATGGCGCTGAGCAAAGAGTGAAGTAACCCGGTTCAGCAGACCGATCTTGTTTTCCGTGAATATTACTATGGTAAACGTCTTTTTCATTTTGTTTATTCCAACGACCTTAAACCTCCTTCATAATGTATATGAAATTGTCGTTATCCGTCAGTTATCGGATGTCCTCAATTAATAAGTCATTTCGTAACGGAGTGAAGGCATCTTTGCCATTAAGAAGGCTAGTGACCGCCTTTCTTTGCGGCAAAGATTCCTCCTCCCGATAGACCATCGGGAGGAGGAATGACTTTGGAAAAGTATTTTTTGAGTTCAATTTTTTATCTTTCGTTATACACATGACCGGGTCTTTCTAAAATCACTCTAGTCTTATTTCATCGACTCCCGCCCCGCTGGGTACCATGGGAAATACATTATCTTCTTTTTCCACCTTGACTTCGAGCAAGTAAGGGCCCTTGTGATCAAACATAGTCTGAAGTGCATTGTCCAGATCTTGGCGTGCATCCACACGGGAAGCTTCTACGCCAAAACCTTTCGTAACCGCCACAAAATCAGGATTGATCAACTCTGTAGAGGAATAGCGCTTATCAAAGAACAACTGCTGCCATTGTCTCACCATCCCCAAAAACTGGTTATTGAGAATTATGATCTTCACCGCGGCCTGGGTTTGAAAAATCGTACCCAATTCCTGCAAAGTCATCTGAAAGCCTCCATCGCCAATAATTCCAACGACCTCGCGCTCCGGTGCGGCCAGTTTAGCTCCTAATGCTGCCGGAAGGCAAAAGCCCATAGTCCCCAGACCTCCGGAGGTAATGTTACTTTTCGACTTTTTGAATTTGGCATAGCGGCAAGCCACCATTTGGTGTTGTCCCACATCGGTGACTATCACGGCATCTCCATCCGTAAGGTCATTCACTCTTCTGATCACCTCCCCCATGGTGAGACCTTCTTTTTCAGGATGCAATTCGCTTTTAATTACTTTTTCGTATTCCTGCCGGTCATATTCCTCGAACCGTTCCAACCAAGCGGTATGGGCATTCGCGTGACAGTGTTCAGATAACAGCTGCAAGGACTTTTTAGCGTCGCCTAATATGGGTACATCCGCGTGAACATTCTTATTGATCTCGGCAAGATCAATTTCCAGGTGAATGACTTTAGCCTGTTTCGCATAGCTGGCCAGATTACCCGTAACGCGGTCATCGAATCGCATTCCTACCGCGATTAGCACATCACATTCATTGGTGAGTTTGTTTGGACCATAATTTCCGTGCATGCCCAACATACCCACGTTAAGTGGATGGTCTGTAGGTAAAGCGGATAATCCCAGCAGGGTCCATGCGGCAGGAATCCCTGTTTTTTCCACAAATGCCTTGAATTCTTTCTCAGCTTCCGCAAGGATAACACCCTGACCAAAAAGAATGTAAGGTCGTTTGGCGCTGTTGATCAACTCGGCAGCTTCTTTGATTTTATTCAGGTCGACCGCCGGGCTCGGGTTATAACTGCGAAAACCTTCGCATTTCTTGTAATCGTAGGTCAGGCTGGCAAATTGTGCATCTTTAGTAATGTCAATTAAAACGGGTCCAGGCCTTCCAGACTTAGCGATATAGAAAGCCTTAGCTATAGCAGCAGGTATCTCTTCTGGCTTAGTGACTTGATAGTTCCACTTGGTCACCGGCATAGAAAGGCTTATTACATCTGTTTCCTGAAAGGCATCCGTTCCCAAGAGTGAGAAGGGCACCTGGCCTGTAATGCATACCAGAGGTGTACTGTCAATTTTAGCATCGGCCAGCCCGGTGATCAGGTTGGTTGCCCCGGGACCAGAGGTAGCAAAAACCACTCCCGGTCGGTTTGAAACACGGGCAAATCCCTGGGCGGCGTGGATCGCTCCTTGCTCATGCCGAGTAAGCACATGATGCAATCTATCCTGGTAACCATAAAGGGAATCATAGATGGGCATAATAGCACCGCCCGGATAACCGAAAATAGTTTCCACACCTTCTTCCAGCAAGGAAAGGATCAGCGCTTCGGCACCGGTCACAGTCTGATTTCTTTTATCTATTTCCTTGGTCGCTGTTAATGTTTGCATATCACAAATCAGTTACGCATCCTTCAGATGCGGATGAAACAAATCTTGCATATTTATAAAGCACCCCGCTCTGCTTTTTCAGAGGCCGTGGTTGCCATTCGTTTTTTCTTTTTTGTAACTCTTCTTCTGGTATGAGAACATCCAGTGTATTGGCCCTGGCATCAATTCGTATGGTATCCCCGTCTTTTACCAACGCCAGAGGACCTCCATCCTGAGCTTCCGGCGCTATGTGACCTACCACAAAGCCATGAGTACCGCCAGAAAAACGGCCATCCGTAATTAGCGCTACATCTTTACCTAAACCGGCACCCATGATGGCGGCTGTAGGCTTCAGCATCTCAGGCATTCCCGGACCTCCTCTTGGGCCTTCATAACGAATGACAATAACATCACCCGCTTTTACCTCTCCCGCCGAAAGCTTATCATTAGCTTCGAACTCACTATCAAAGACTCGTGCTGTCCCTTCAAAAAGCTCCCCTTCCTTACCGGTGATTTTAGCAACGGAACCCTCCGGGGCAAGATTCCCCTTTAAAATCCGGATATGGCCCGTTTCCTTGATAGGCTCACTTTTTGGTCTCACGATCTCTTGGGCTTCATGAAGAGGTTTAAACTCCTCCAGGTTTTCAGCAATTGATTTACCGGTAACGGTTAGGCAGCTGCCATCTAACATACCTTCCTCAAGCATCATTTTCATCACTCCCGGTATACCTCCCACCAAATGAAGATCTTCCATTACATATTTTCCGCTGGGCTTCAAATCCGCCAAAAAGGGAGTTTCTGCGCTGATTCTGGTGAAGTCGTCCAGTGAAAGTTCTAATGCAAAGGCTTTAGCAATTGCCAAAAGATGTAAAACGGCGTTAGTTGATCCTCCAAGGACAGTGATAAGACGAATCGCATTTTCCAACGAGGCCTTGGTAACAATGTCCCTTGGCTTAAGATCATGTTCGATCAGGTAGGCAATGGCATCTCCCACTTGATCACACTCTATTTTCTTTTCTTCACTGATGGCTGGATTGGATGCGCCATAAGGAAGCGCCATTCCCATCGCTTCTATGGAAGAGGCCATAGTATTCGCCGTATACATACCCCCGCAAGCTCCGGGGCCTGGACAGGCATTCATAACTACACCCTCGTAGTCTTTTTCAGAGATAGAACCTGCTATCCTTTGTCCTAACGCTTCGAAAGCCGAGACTACATCTAACTTTTTATTGGCATAGCAGCCGGGTGCTATGGTACCGCCATACACTAAAATGGCCGGACGATTTAACCGCCCCATCGCAATCATGGCCCCAGGCATATTTTTATCGCAACCCACTACAGGTATCAGTCCGTCGTAAGCTTGTGCATGGACAACGGTTTCAATTGAGTCTGCAATCAAATCTCTGGACGGCAAACTGTATCTCATTCCAGGGGTACCCATTGAAATGGCATCACTGACTCCAATGGTATTAAAGATTAGACCGATGATCTCCTCCTTGTTCATGCCCATTTTTACCGTAGCAGCGAGATCGTTCAGATGCATATTACAAGGATTACCTTCGAAGCCTGTGCTCACAATACCTATCTGCGGTTTATACAAATCCTCTTTGGTCAAACCGATAGCATGCAGCATCGCACGTGCCGCGGGTTGAGTAGGGTCTTGTGTTACTTGCTGACTATACTTGTTACGAACTGGGTTCATTTAGACGATAGTAAGTCCCTGGTATTCGTTATATTGAACTTTTTGGCGATACATAAGGTATAGGCTATGACCTGCTGATTCTTCCCAACTGCCTTTAAAAGTCTCGCCATTAATAGATTCGATCGGTGCCACCTCGGTAGCTGTGCCTACAAAGAAAGCGTTATCAGCACCGTACACTGCGTCCACTGTAAAGTTCTTTTCAACTACGCGTATACCAAGATCTTTGGCGAGTTCCATGATAGTAGCTCTGGTAATCCCCGGTAAGATGTTTCCTGCAGGCGGAGTGTATAAAATTCCTTCTTTTTCAAAGAAGAAATTCGCCCCTGGACCTTCAGCTACATTTCCATTCATATCCAGTAAAAGAGCTTCATCATAACCAAGCTTCTTGGCCTCGGTAGTAGCTAGAATAGAGTTAGTATAATGACCTACTACCTTGGCTTCCACATGGCATGCTTTAGGATTTGGACGTTGAAACGATGATACTATAACTTTTAATGGCTTATCACCAAGATACTTCTCCCATTTCCAGGCTGCCATAAAAACGTGCACCTCGTCCGTTGGCATCAAGGACATATTTGCACCCAGATATACTAAAGGGCGGATGTAGGCATTAGCCAATTCATTTTTATCCAATAGTTCATAAGAGATATGGATAAGCTCTTCTACCGTGTAGGGCAAATCAATGTGCATTTTCGTAGCAGAATATTGAAGTCGCTCAAAATGCTCCTTCGCTTTGAACACATTGCAACCGTCGGCATTTTGATAAGCTCTTATGCCCTCGAAGACACCATTGCCGTAATGCATCGTTTGGTTGTACAGGTTGCTATTGGCATCACCAGCGGCTATCCATTGGCCATCGTGAAATACTGTTGTGTTGTGATCGTAGTACATATTAATCGTCTATCAGATAGTTTTTTGACATAAAAAAAGCGCCTCCGCTTGTAACGGAGGCGCTTTGACATTTAAATTCTATATATAGTATCAATAGTCCTCCGTTGCCGCTCGAATGACGGTAATAATGACCAGGACTATGATACTTACGTTCTTCATTTTTAAATCTTACGATAAAACTAACTAAATAGATTTTGTAAAAGCAATATAGAATGTTGATTTTTTTCATCCTTGAGCATTCACGGCAGCTATTTCGTTGATCAGATCTACTATTTTATTGCCTACCTGGCTGGTGGTTTTAGCTTCACTGGGTTTGATATCCTCAGTCACAAATCCCTCATCCAAAGCCTTTTCCACCGCTTTTTTTATCAATTGGCTTTCTTCGTGTAATCCGAAGGAGTATTCCAAAAGCATAGCCACAGAGAGAATAGCTCCGAATGGATTAGCAATGTTTCTTCCGGCGGCCTGAGGGTAAGATCCATGAATAGGTTCGTATAAACTTTGACGAGTACCTATGGATGCAGAGGGAAGCATGCCCAACGAGCCTGAAATCACCGAAGCCTCATCCGTAATAATGTCGCCAAACATATTCTCCGTCAACACCACGTCGAAGTCCCCAGGATTTTGGATTATCTTCATGGCAGCATTATCCACGAACATAAAGTCCAGCTCAATTTCAGGGTAATCTGCCGCTAGGTCACCAACTGTTTCACGCCATAATCTCGAAGTAGCCAGAACATTAGCTTTATCTACCAAGGTGACGCGTTTCTTCCGGTTGGCAGCAGCGGCGAAGGCAAGCTTGCTGATCGATAAGATCTCTTCTTTAGAATACGCACAGGAATCAAAAGCGCTGTTACCATCTTCAGACCTTCCTCTTGGCTGACCAAAATAGATCCCTCCGGTTAGCTCACGAAACACAACAAAATCCACCCCTTTTATGATATGCTCTTTTAAGGGTGAAATAGACAGTAGCGCATCATAACTTGATACCGGCCTTACATTGGCGAAAAGACCGAGCCTCTTTCTCATAGCCAGTAAACCCTGCTCAGGTCTTATCTTAGCTTTAGGATCATCATCGTATTTAGGATGACCAATAGCGCCAAATAAAATGGCATCTGCATCACGGCATATTTCTTCCGTCTCGGCCGGAAAAGGACTCCCGGTTTCATCGATAGCTATGGCTCCAATAAGTGCCTCATGATAGGTAAAAGTATGGCCAAAAATATCCTGAACTGACATTAGCACTTTCTTAGCTTGTTCCGTTACCTCAGGACCAATACCATCACCTGGCAGTACAGCTATCTTTTTCTCCATAATTATCTCTACGCTTAATTAGGTATTATTACTTTATATAGATAATGATCTTTCAAATTCTTGTATTTCCGCCCTTTTGCTGATTAAAAAATCAATATCATCATAACCTTGTTGCAGGCAATATTTTTTGTACGAGTTAATTTCGAAATGTTCCGATTCACCGGTTGCCAGAAGCGTTATTTTCTCATTGGACAAGTCTACTTCCAGGTTGGTAGAAGGATCATTTTCAATAGCCGAAAAAATCTTGGCTAAAAAAGGGTCCGAAACCTGTACAGGCAGTAGTCCGTTGTTGAGCGCGTTATTCTTGAATATGTCTGCAAAAAAGCTTGAAACCACCACCTTGAATCCATAGTCGTAAATGGCCCAAGCGGCGTGTTCTCTACTTGAACCGCATCCAAAATTTTTACCGGCCACTAGCACCTTTCCGGTACTATTGGTCTGGTTCAATATAAAATCAGGGTTAGCGGTGCCGTTAGCATCGAATCGCCAATCTCTAAATAGGTTATCTCCAAAGCCTTCGCGGGTGGTAGCTTTTAAGAATCGAGCAGGTATAATTTGATCTGTGTCCACATCTTGCAGTGGAAGAGGTACAGCCGAAGAGATTATTTTTTCAAACTTTTCCATATCAGTTTATCATTTCTCGCACGTCGGTAATACACCCCGTTAAAGCGGCGGCAGCGGCGGTCAATGGACTCGCCAGCATTGTCCTCGCCCCCGGACCCTGGCGCCCTTCAAAATTTCGGTTAGAAGTGGATACACAGTACATGCCTTTAGGTACTTTATCCTCATTCATACCTAAGCAAGCCGAACAACCCGGTTGCCGTAATTCAAACCCTGCTTCAGATAAAACCTGATCAAGACCTTCTTGCATCGCCTGTTTTTCCACTTGCTTCGAGCCCGGTATAATCATAGCGTTTACATGATCCGCCTTTTGCTTACCCTTAACCAGGTCCGCCACCATTCTCAGGTCTTCAATACGTGAGTTCGTACAGCTGCCAATAAATACGTAGTCAATCTTTTTTCCCAGTAATTGACTTCCGCCTTTCAAATCCATGTATTCCAGGGCTTTGGTTAATGAAGGGTCAGGGGTATTCTGTACTGCTGGAACGCTTTCTGAAATGCCAATACCCATGCCCGGATTAGTGCCGTAAGTAATCATAGGCTCAATGTCCGCAGCATTGAAATAATATTCTCGGTCAAACTGAGCATCTTCATCCGTTTTAAGGGTTTTCCAAAAAGACATCTTTTTATCCCAATCCACACCCTGAGGCGCAAATTCACGACCCTTAATGTATTCAAATGTAATCTCGTCAGGAGCTATCATGCCACCGCGAGCCCCCATCTCGATGCTCATATTACAGATAGTCATGCGGGCTTCCATCGATAATGATTCAATAGCCGAACCACAGAACTCTACAAAATAACCTGTTCCTCCACTTGTAGAAATTTGAGAGATCACGTAAAGAATAATGTCTTTAGATACTACTCCCTTTCTCAGTAAGCCATCTACCTGTATTTTCATGGTTTTCGGCTTGCGCTGTAAAACGCACTGTGTGGCCAATACCTGTTCCACCTCGCTGGTTCCTATGCCAAACGCAATATTTCCGAAAGCACCGTGCGTTGAGGTGTGACTATCTCCACAAACTATGGTCATTCCTGGTTGTGTTATGCCCAGTTCGGGACCAATGACGTGAACAATACCTTGATAAGGGTGACCAAGCCCATACAGTTCTACGCCAAATTCATTACAATTTTTAATGAGTGTATCTACCTGATGCCGAGAAAGGGCATCCTTAATCGGTAAATGTTGATCTTTTGTCGGCACGTTATGATCTGCCGTAGCAATGGTTTTCGACGTATTAAAAACACCGATACCTCTTTTTTTTAATCCTCCGAAGGCCTGAGGACTCGTCACTTCATGAATAAAATGCCGATCTATATAAAGTACCTGCGGTCCATCCTCAATAGAATGCACGACATGCATATTCCAGATCTTATCAAAAAGTGTTTTCCCCATTTGATCAGGCGTTGACGTATTGCCCTGCCAATTCTTGAAGTTCGGGATCATTAACCACGTTTATTTCATCGGCTAGTTGCAAAAAACGTTGGTAGGCATCCTCTAGTTCATCTTTACCGAGTTGCACACCTATTTGACCTAATCTAAAGTTCAGCGCCGCGCGCCCGCTTCTGGCCGTTAGAATGATACTGGATTTATTAACACCTACTTCAGCAGGATCTATGATCTCGTAATTATCACGGTTTTTAATAACCCCATCCTGATGAATTCCTGAGGAGTGAGCAAAGGCATTTGATCCTACAATAGCCTTGTTAGCTTGAACGGGCATGTTCATAGTTTCGGACACTAGTCTACTGATCGGATACAATTTCTTGCTATTGATGCCTGTATCGTAATTCAGCCAGTTGTGCTTGCGCAAGATCATCACCACTTCTTCGAGGGAGGTATTTCCTGCTCTTTCTCCTACTCCGTTAATAGTACATTCAATTTGTCGAGCACCATTCTGGATACCAGCAATGGAATTCGCTGTAGAAAGACCTAAATCATTATGGCAATGCGTTGAAATAGTAGCTTTTTCAATCCCTCGGACATTATCGACCAGGTATTTTATTTTTTGACCATATTCTTCAGGGAGGCAGTAGCCAGTGGTATCTGGAATATTCACCACGGTAGCCCCAGCCTTTACAGCAGTTTCTATCACACGCGCCAAAAACTCATTATCGGTACGGCCTGCATCTTCGGCATAATATTCCACGTCCTCTACGAAGCGTTTAGCATATGAAACACAGTCTTTAGTTCGTTCAAGTACTTTTTCACGTGTGAGCTTGAGTTTTGTAAAAATATGTTGGTCGGAAGTGCCAATTCCAGTGTGTATTCTCGGTCGAACTGCATTTTTCAGTGCCTCTGCCGCGCAGGAAATGTCCTTTTGAACCGCTCTGGAAAGCCCGCAGATGGTAGCCTCCTTAATTGTAGCCGCCAACGCTTGTACGGACTCAAAATCTCCTGGGCTGGAAATCGGAAAGCCTGCCTCTATCACATCTACACCCAACTCTTCCAAAGCTTGGGCGATGATAATTTTC
>JBCCIX010000140.1:0-9736 GCA_039028075.1 Bacteroidota bacterium
ATTGCCGGCTGGTTTGATTCACGCTGGAATTATTCCAGAACCAATTATAACTACACGCATCAATTCAGTTGCCAGTTTGGAGAGCTCAAGTCGCTCCGTATGTCAGGAAGAAAGTATGTGGATATAGAGTTACAAAACGGCGACAAGTTCGAGGTTGATGGTGATGGTTACAATGATATTGGGTCTGAAGTAAAAATTCTGGATCAGGAGATTGGAGAGATGGCTTTTCGCTGGTCACGAATTGATCGTATTGATTTCATGCCAACACCCGATAAGTTAAACGATAAGTTCGGAGAACCTCTTCATGGTAAGGTGGAAACGTACGGTGGAACTTTTACCGGCTATGTCCAATGGGACCATGATGAGCGGGTAGACACCGATAAATTGGACGGTGATACGTATGACGGCGATGTATCAATCGGCTTTGGTAAAATAAAGTCCATTGAACGTGATGGTAACCGTTCTATCGTAACCATGAATTCGGGACGAGAGATGGAGCTGAGAGGGAGTAATGATGTAAATTCTGAAAATCGCGGAATCATTGTTACCACTGAGTTTGGGCGGGTTGACATCCCCTGGAGAGAGTTTAAAATCGTGACATTTGATGATAAAGGCGGTAAAATGAAAAGCTATACTGACTTTGCGAATCAAAAGGAATTAATGGGTACGGTAAAAACAGTAGATGGCGATACCTTTTCGGGACGAATAGTATATGATTTAGATGAAACCTATGATTATGAAGTGCTACAGGGCAAAGACGATGATATTGAGTATATTATTCCATTCCGTTACATCAAGACGATTGCTCCTAAAAACTATGATAACTCGAATGTAGTCTTAAAATCAGGTGAGAAGTTGTTCTTGGGAGATACCCAGGACGTTTCCGACCGCAATACGGGATTACTTGTTTTTGAAGGTAAAGGAGATCCTTTGTATCTCCTCTGGAATGATATTGATGAAGTTACTTTTAACTAATTATTGATTACATATATAGTTTTTTCTTCGCACGGATTAAGGCCACTCGAAAGGGTGGTCTTTTTCTACAATGACTTTTCCTATATACCAGAGGCCGGGTCCTTAGCATAAAGAAACGCCTGGATATCGACGCTGAAACCACTGGCTCAACTTGTTTGATCAAATGTTGATCCAGCTATTACATAAATAGGGCTGCTTAAATTCGTCGGGATCCCGGGTCAAGCCCGGGAATGATGGACTATCACCAAAGCCATAAATAGTTACAATCCTGCCATCCACTCCTTAAATGGAGCCACTTTTTCGCGGCTTACAATAATTTCTTTTTCATAATCCAGTCGTGGGATGATTTTCAATCGACTGTTTGAATAAACGACTACATCATTTATGCCGTCGATATTTACGATGAAAGTCCGATTGGCACGAAAAAACGCTTTTGGATCTAGCATGTCCTCGAGGTCTTCCAGTTTGAAGTCAATGATGAACTTGCGATTTTCACTGGTAACCAGGTACACGTTTCGACCTTCAGCAAAAAAGAATTCGATTCTCTCTGTCGTTATGGATTTAATATGCTCGCCCAATTTTACCATGAACCGAGTTTTATAGCTTTGCTGCTGTAGTTTGGCCAGCATGGAATTGAGATCAATTTGGCCATTTGCTTCGTTCTGACCTAAATTAACCTTCATCTGTTCTAATTTTTCCAAGGCTCCCGATAGGTCGTCAAAGGTGATGGGTTTGAGCAAGTAGTCGATACTGTTCACTTTAAAGGCATCAATAGCGTATTCATCAAACGCCGTAATGAATATAATGGGCTTTTGAATCTGTACCTGATCGAAGATCTCAAAGCTCTTACCATCAAGGAGTTGTATATCCATAAAAATAAGATCCACAGCGCCCTGGTGTTTTTGCAACCAAACCGTTGAACTGGAAACCGAATTTAATTTTTCGACTACCTCTATCTCATCGTCGTACCTTTTCAGGTAGCGTTCCAGCTTTTCTGCCGCCGGCACTTCATCTTCTATAATCAGAACTTTCATTTAAAAGGATTCAACTACAGACTCTTTTACTTCTTCTAACAAAGGTATTTTAACGTACGCAAAATCATAAGCCTTGATGCTGACGACGGGTTTATCGCTGAAAAAAGAGTAGGATTTTTGAATATTCTCGAAAGTAATCTGGGTACTTTCATTATGCATCAGCCTTTCGTTCAAATGATATTGTACGGCAAGGTAATCATCCTGGCCTTCATCCGGTTGTATAACTATGTTTAAAGGTTGATAGGCATTGATAATATTTGCTCTGGTAATCATCTCTATGAGGTTGGGCAAGGTGCCGGGCACCATCGGCGTTTCATTAAAATAGTCAGAAAACCTACTTTCCAGTTTAATCTGGTTATTAAATTGATAGTTCAGCAGATGCACAACATTTTTAGCCGCTTTTAATTCCTGACTCAGCGTAGATAACTCAACTTTTCTATGACTCAGAATGTAGCGATAAACAGAAGATAGATTGTCTATGTAATCTTCTCCTTCCTCGGCATTTCTATGCATCAGGGTGATCAATGTTTCGAGACTTTCGTACAATAATTGCGGATTTACTTCATTCTTAAACTGTTGAAGTTCTGATTCTAAGGCTTCAGTTCTTAGGTTCTCATTTTCCAACAATCTACTATTTTGCTTTTCAATATAGATCGTACTGAAATATATCAGGTTGTACAGCAGGCTCGTTACGGCGTAAATGGCATTGAAAATAATTAACTGGCTCTGAGTGATACTGAAATCGTAAACCCATTTAAAATAGGAAGATATGACCAGGCTAACGATTACTAAAGAAAGGCTGACACCTAGCAAGAGCTGCCATAAGATCTGATGTCGTATATTTTTCTTGAAGAGGCGTGCATTTAAAATAGCATTCCATCTTAACGCTTCTGATAAAAGATATACCAGCACGATACACACATAAACTTCCTGATTCATGAAAGTTGCACCCAACTGATCAAGATTGTTATTGATTAAGAGAATCAATATGTACACTAAAGACCCGTAAAAAACAGGCATTATCAACCTGAAGAAGGGATTATGAATGAAGATCTTTTTCATGCGGTTTTTGCCATTTCAGGTTGTATTACCGGAAGCTGTACCGAGAATTTCCCACTATCATCGACTTTTATTTTTTTATCGGTGAAATACTTGTATCGTTTTTTGATGTTTTCAAGTCCTACGTGAAATGAGCTCACATTTCGCGGGGTTTCGGTCTTAGTATTTGTAACCTTAATGTCAGTATTATCCAGGGCGTGTATGTAAATGCTCAGGGGTTTTTCATTCGTTATGATGTTATGCTTTACCGCGTTTTCTACCAGCATTTGCAGGGTTAATGGTGGCATCTGGCTGTCCATCACATTGGGAGGAAGGTTGATCTCAATTTTAAGGTTATTCTCGAATCTCACTTGCAAAAGGTAATAGTATGATTTTACAAATTCGATCTCTTCACGTAATGAAACACACTGTTTTTGATTAGTAGTCAAAATATATTGATAAGTCTGTGCTAGCCTTCGAATGAAATCTTCAGCCAGATCAGCATCTTTAAAAATAAGTGAAGATATTGTGTTAAGACAATTAAATAGATAATGGGGGCTGAGTTGACTTTTTAAAGCTTCAAATTGTAGCTTGAGCTGTCTTCTTTGACTCTTTACGTTTCTGATCTGCACAACAGCATATTGATTATAAGAAAAGAGGGCGAAATAGATCACATTATAAATTACGACACCTACAACCGTGAGTATTTGGAGTTTTAGCATTGTGTTGTAATAGGATGAGAATAGACTGGTGATTAGAAAACTGGAAAAAAGCCATCCTAAAGCATAGATCAATAAAATGGCAACAATACCGTCAGCTATAATGCCAATAATTAGTCTTAACGAAAGTAACTTATCCCAGGGTAATAGTTTATCCAGCAATTTGTCTAACCAGAAAATGACTAAGCCAATACAATTAGCGGCAAGAATTGAAGCTAATAAATAGCTGAGATCACTGTGAATGGTAGGAATACTACCTTTCTCACTGTAATAGAGGTAGGTATAGAAAAGAAGTCCAATAACGGTATTCAGGAATAGTCCTAACCAGAAATTACGCATATGATGTCGTAAAAGTAGGGTCAATTTGTATGCCATATCAACCTTAATCTAATCAAAAGAAAGATTAAATTAAAGCTGGTTATGGCTGTTGCTTATTCTAAATTAATCGACGGCTCTCATGGCACGACCGTAGTACGTATCAGAACTTATCCGATCTGCAGCGTCACGATATGCCTTTCTTAAATCTGTGTCGTTTGATCTTCGTACATGCGGTGCCAACGCTTGTAAAGCCTGCGATATGTAGTAGTCGGAACTCATATCTTCGGCCGACTTAATAAACGCTAACAGAGTGGCTTTGCTTAGGTTGTCTCTACGGGCAGCCTTTTTAAGAATTGATGAAGAATAGTGTGAAGAATTAATATCAGCTATCGCTTCCATTAACCGCTCTGCCGTCTCATCGGTCAGGTCTTGTTCTTCAAGTATTTTACTTAATATGGAAGACGCATAGTGGTCAGAGCTCATTTTATCATCTACCAAAATTACTATCTTCTTTTGAACATCATGATCAAGCTGATCATCCAAAATATTGGAAAAGACGTTAGCCATGTAGTAATCAGAACTTACATCAGCAATGGCCTCCAAAAGTTCCTCGTAAGATGAGGAGCTAAGATTATCTAACTCCACTGCTTTTTTCAGAATTTGAGATTGATAATAGTCAGAGCTTATATCTTGTGTAGTTTTAATGACCGCTGCTATCATTTCACCGTCTAATTTCTCCGATTCCAGTATTTTTGAAAGAATGGATGCCTTATAATAGTCAGAACCAATGTCTTTACTCGCGTCCATGATTTTTGCCAGAGAAGCAGCGGGAAGCGTATATCTCTCGAGTGATTCTTTTAAAATAACCGTAGCGTAATGATCACTGCCAATATTCTTTACCGCGTCAAAATAAGCTTCTGCTGTTTTTTCATTATCCAAAAACTTACGACTATTACTCTTTAGGATTTGTGCTAAATAGTAGTCTGATTTTAACTCATACCCTAACTCTTTTATAACTTTCGCCAATTGATCAGACGATAATTCATTTTTATCCAAAAGCAACTTGCCGTACGTAGAACGAACATAATCTGAATCTAATCGAGAAATTTCATTGATCACGGCATCGACACCACCTTGTTTGAAGTACCTGTTCACCCTACTCTCAGCGGCAAAACCAGTTGACCTGACCATGTCAGGAAGTATTTCGGCCAGCCACTCTTTTCCATCTGGGTTCCATGGCACTTCCTTCCGCCCTTCGTAATATTCCTTTTTGAGTGTTCCTCCGCGAGGTTCTATCACAATAGCACGCTTGCTACCAAAAGTGGTTTTGCTGATCTCAAGATAACCGCCAGGCGAGATACTGGTAACATCAGTATCGGTGTCATTAACGTCAATGTCACCTCTGTATTCGATGTTGAAATTGTTTCCCAAACCGGAACGTTTAGACCGGTAGGTGCTTTTATTACTGATAACTACCCTGCTCTTGTCATTTCTATCCTTAATGATTGTGCGTTGACCAGACGCATCAGGAATAAATGTAGGCGCAGCTAAAAAGAGTACGATCAACACTCCAAGTAGTAGCCTTAAATAGAGCGTTTTTGTATGACTGTTTATTTGACCTTGGAAATACATATCAGTTATTACTTTTGAGTGTTGCTTTATTACACTCCAATGATCAGTGCTTTGTTACACCTACTCTAATGAGATGTACTCAACTGTAGAAGTTGTGTAGTGAATTGTATTGAAAGAGATTTCTAAAAACCAGTGTATAATCTACTAGGCATCTTTTTTCACGAAATAAAATTTATGACTTTAAAAACTTTTCCTGCTGCTGTCTATTTAAGCTGAAGAATTTATAGGCGGGTATGATCTTTACAGATAGGTTTTTGTAGCGTAATTCTTCTTCTTGATCCATAGTAATGATAATACCGAGATCAGCTTTTAAAAAATTAGACGCTTCCTTAAGTCCGGCTAATTCGCGATTTAGCGAATCACCTTTTTTGGCTTCATATATGATCTGGACGGGAATACAGGTAGACGATCCTAATTCTACCACCAGATCACACTCTTTTAATTGCTTGAAGAAGTATATTTCGTATTGCAGTTTTTTAAATTCCAGTACCACCAGATTTTCGAATAGTTTCCCATAGTCTTCGGAAGATGAATATTCAACGGCAGATAATAACCCCCAGTCCGTGGCGTAGGCCTTCTTTTCTGTATTTTCCCTTTTCATTTCAGAGAAATCAAACTTATCGATGGCAGTTATTACATAGGCATCCTTTACATGTCCCAGAAAATCATAGAGCGTGTTCTTTCCGACGGCATATTTATTAGACCTGAAGTCATTATAAATTTTGTTGATAGAAAGTGGCTTACCTACTCCTAAGAAAATCTTTTTGATGAAGTACTTTAATAAGAGGGTTTGGCTGATTTGAAACCTCTCTACTAAGTCACGGTAAATCATCACGTTAAAGTACTCTTGCAATACTTTTTTCTTCAAAGACATGTCCATTTTCACCAACTCCGGAAATCCACCTTGGGTCAAGTATTCTTTAAAAGCATTTATCGCCACCGCTTTTCCGGTCGCAGAATATGAATTTGGACTAATACCTTTGAATGATAAAAATTCCTGAAATGAAAGAGGTAATACTTCAATTGATAATGCCCTTCCTCGCAACGAAGTGGCAATTTCAGTGCTTAGAAAAGAAGCATTTGAGCCAGTAACAACGATATTCTTAGTATGGTCATCATAAAGCCTTCGAACAAACTTTTCCCAATATAAAAAACTCTGTATTTCGTCAAAGAAGAAAAAGCACTCATGAAGTGGGAACTGGGGAAATAACTCCTGGTAAGCTTGCAGAATAAGATCAAAAGAAAAGTCATCTGAGATCAACCGCTCATCTTCAAAGTTGATCAGGACAATTTGTTCTTTTTTAATTCCCCGTGCGTATGCCTGTTGTATGAGAAGGTACAAAATGTGTGTTTTTCCAGCCCTTCTGGGACCTACGACACTAAGATTTTGTTAGAAAACAAAGAAACAGTGATCTCTCTTTTTATGAGATGGCTAAAGTCTTTGGATTGATTTACAACTATTATTTCTTTTATTTTTTCTTTCATAGAGAGATAAAAATATAAAAATCTTCTTTATACAAAAGATATATTTAAAAATATTTTCTTTCATACAAAGACAATATTTCTACGATATAGGTCTTTTTGATACATTAGCTCAAATGGGATCTACGTGAAAAAATTATGATTTATACAACGCTGAAATGCGTTTAGCTTCGTCAAGAACCTCAGTTGGATACTCTGCCAGCTCCAATAACTTAATGGCATTTCTGGTTTTAAGTGCACCAGGTTTTATGGTATGATCAAAATGGAGTTTGTTATTTTCTATGATCTCGGTAAAATGGTAGAGATCATAGTCGTCGTTAAGCATATCCGCCAGTTCTATGTCATGGGTCGCGACTAAAACGATATTATCCCCTCGATTTAAGTAGGAAAGTATGGCCTTTGCCGCCGCGACTCGTTCAATAGTGTTCGTACCTTTGAACACTTCATCTAATAGAAATAGACATTGGGCCGGACCTTGTGTGGCTTCAATCAACGAACCCATCACACCGACTTCTTCGAAGAAATAGCTTTTACCTTGAAAAAGGTCATCATCAATTCTGATGGAGGAAAATGGCTTGAGTATGGGAGCCGTGTATTCTTCTGCAAAGCAGGTGTAAATGGTTTGGGCCAATATTGAATTGATCGCAACTGTTCTGAGAAAAGTAGATTTTCCTGACATATTAGATCCCGTGATCAATGCACTTTTATCTTTAATAGTCAGGTCGTTTGGGGTACCTTTTTTTAATAGTGGGTGATATGCGCCCTTTATGTACAACTCTTTTTTGGAGGTAGTAAATGTGGGCTTACAGGTGTTTAATTTACTTCCCCTTAGCGAGGCTATCGAAATGCATGCATCTAAATGGCCCACAAAACGAAATAAGGCATGGATATCCGATTTCTTATCTTTCAATTCTTCAGATATTTTGAAAGTAGTTAAAATTTCCACTAAGAATAAAGACTTAAAAAGATCGGATAGGTATTGGCCTACTTCATTTTGAAGTCCTCCTTCATTGAACTTGATGAGTCGGGCATTTTTTTTCACGGTGCTTAGACGTTGAACACTTTTAAGAACGACTTTATCTGCTATTGGGCTTTGGCTCTTTGCTAACGTTTCGGCGACATGAATAAGATTGAGAAGTTGAGGAACAGACCTGAAGTAATGAAACGTGTTATTCTTATTCCAAAGATGCAGATAGACATTTACCGAGAAAGGTAGGATAAGAAATATCAGGCTTGCTGGAAATTTAATCGCTAAAACAAATAGAAGCACGATAATCGCTAAGTCGAGTTTTAAAAATTTAAACCATTTTGGTTTTATCAGCGGTGCTTCGCTTAAAAGAGAAGCAATGCTGTAGGCATCTTCATTACTAAGCTTCAGTAAAGCTGCTTGTACTTCCTCCCGTAACTTCTTGTTTTCCGCAAACAAATTAATATACTTTTCAGACTCGTTTTGTATTTGATTGGTGGGTTCCAGGAGTTTCTTATATAAGAATTGCTGCCCCACTTTACTGGTAGTTCTATCGATAAATTTGAAGAGCTTTTCGAAATCTAAATCCTCAAGGGTTTGATCGGTTAGCCGGTGAAACTGTGCTTCAGAAGTATCCAAATACTTATCGATTTTTAGGAAATTATAATGCCCTTTTTTTGGTCGGACGCTTTGCCAGTCCGCTTTTATCTGCGCCAACGCTTGTTTCGCTTTCAGTTTTTTGGCTCTCTCCACAGAGACGTAAACAACGATGATAGTGAGTAGAAGTAAGAGAAGAAGTTCCATTGACGTGAATAAAGCTAAGTCTTTTACTACCAATGACCTGAATTTCGTATTTGCCGAATCCAGGTGATGCAATAATTTGCTATTTCATGACTTCTGAATTCAAATTCTTTGATCATCTTAAAAACCGCGTTTCTCAAAAAATGACCTGGTCCTGATATTCACTTCTGTGGTGAGTTTTAACCTGTTTGTTGATTCCAGTAATTCGGCCAGTAATCTTGTCACCATTCCTTGTCCTTTAGGTGAGGATGAACATTTAACAAATCGATGTAACAGTTATTGTAGTCTCTTTTACTAATCTCCTGTATGCGTTTAGATCAAGGGTTAAGGTTGCCATAAGGCATCTTTCCTGGGCTTTTCTTTTGATCATTTCGCTCCTATCGAAATAAAAAGTCCCCCGACCACTCCAAGTGGTCAGACGACTAAACCTACACTTATTTTAGTTCGTAGCTTTCACAGGGTAAGGAGGGCGAGTAGGCTTTACAGGAGGATTGTCAGTCAACTGCTGCATCACGATTTCTATCGCTTTTTCTAATTGAGGATCCTTGCCATCGATTACGTCTTTTGGCCATTGTTCTACTTCAATATCTGGTGCTACTCCCACATTTTCCACGATGAAACCGTCTTTCGTCCATATCGCTACATTCGGAGCGGTCACGGAGCCACCATCGATGAACTCCGGGAAACCTAAAATACCTACCAATCCACCCCAGGTGGTTTTCCCTACCATAGTACCTACATTGAACTTCCTAAACATCCAAGGTAGCATA